>JANXZI010000216.1 GCA_025355595.1 Spartobacteria bacterium | reverse complement strand
GATGCGCGCGCCACGGCGCACGGCGTGGCCGTATTCCTCGATCACGAGCGAACACGCGCCCTCGCCCATCACGAAGCCGTCGCGATTTTTGTCGAATGGCCGGCACGCGAATGCCGCGGGCTCGCCCTGCCAACGGCTCATCGTGCGGATGAAATCGAACGATCCAAATGTGAGCGGACTCAGCGGTGCCTCCGCGCCGCCGGCGATCATCACGTCGGCCCATCCGTCGCGGATGTAGCGCAGCGCCTCGCCGACGGCGACCGCGCCGCTCGCGCAGGAATTGGAATTCGTCGTGCCGACTCCGCGGAAGCCGCACTCGATCGCGATGTTGCTGTGCGCGCTGCCGCCGAAGACCTGCAGCGCGAGCGTCTGGTTCACACCGCGCGGGCCCTTTTTCAAAAATCGCGTGTGCTCGACCTCCGCATTCGAGATGCCGCCGAGCGCGGTGCCGAAGCTCACGCCCGCACGCGCATTCGGCTGCTCGCGGCTCCACGTCAGCTTCGCGTCATCGAGTGCGAGCAGTGCGGATGCGACGGCAAACTGCGCGTAGCGATCGAGGCGCTTGAGCCGGTGTGGCAGGAAGAAACGCGCGGCGTCCCAGTCACGCACTTCGCCGGCATTGCGCGCGTGGAAGATGGAGGCGTCAAAGCACGACACCGGCGCGATCCCGCCGCGCCCCTCGCGGATCGAATTCCAAAACGCGTCCACGCCGATCCCGCACGCGGCGATCGGACCGAGGCCGGTGATCACTGCGCGGCGGCGCGGTGCCTGAATTTCTTCCTGGGTCATTTCGCGGTCCTTGCTGGCACTTTGCCGCGCACGACAGCCCAGCGCGTGAAGCACTCATCGCCGGCACGCGTCATCTCCACGAGGCGAAGTTGCGTACGCTTCGGCAGGAATTTGCCCGGCACGCCGGTGAGCGTCGGCGCGGTGGCTCCGCCGAAGACGAGCGGGCACAGCGTGAGGTGGAGTTCGTCGAGCAAGTCCGCGGCGGCGAAGGATCGCAGGAGCGTCCCCCCACCCTCGCAGACGAGGCGCTTCACGCCGTAGTCGGCGCGGAGGATGGCGAGCGCGAGCGAGAGATCCACCGCGGGTTTCGGGTGGATGAAAATGTCCGCGACCGGCGCGAGCGCGGCGCGCGTTTTGACGGGCATTTTTTTTGTCGTGAAAATCACGATCTGCGCGCCGAGCGTGTGGAAGACCCGGAGCGTCGGCGCGATGCGTCCGCTGTTGCTCACGATGACCCGCAGCGGTGGATTTTTTCCACGGACACCGGGGATGCCCATCGTCATCGTGTCGGCACCGAGGGTGCGCGCGCCGACGAGCACGGCATCACACGCGGCGCGGATTTTCACGAGCCGCCGCTTGTCACGCTTCGAGGAAAAATCGCTCGGCGTAAAATTGCGCGTGCTGATGCGTCCGTCAGCGGTGATCGCAAAGTTCGCGGTGACGAACGGGCGCAGTGGCATTTCCGATCCGGCCAGGCGGCTCATCCGCCGAGGTGGGTTCCCTTGAACTGCGCTTCACTCTCGGCGCGGATGGCATTTCGCTGCGCGCGGCTGGGCCGGTAGAAAATGTAGAAGATGCCGCCGACCGCGCCCCAGAATGCGATGCAGAGATAGCCGAGCACGGAGATCGTCGGCGCGACGTTTTGTTCGAGATCCGCGAGCGGTGTGAGCATCTGATCGAACAGCATTTCGCGCGCGCCGAGTCCGCCGGGTGTGATCGGGATCGCGGCCGCGCCCTCAATGATCGGCAGTGTGGAGTAAAGTTCGATCGCGGACGGCTTGCGCGGGCCGGAGTCTTCGATGGCTTTCGTCGCGCACCAGAAGGTCGTATAGTGCGCGACGTGCGCGAGGACGGAGATGAAGATCGCGCAAAGCGTCGGCAGCCACGCGCGGGCGTAGAGCGCATACGCGCCGGAGATGGTCGCGAGAAAACTACGGCCCGGCATTTTTTCCGGAAGCGCATGGACGAGGCGGAACGTGGAGATGAGCCCGGCGAGGATCATACCGGACAAGCTGACGGCGAGGATGCCGAGCACGGTGAAGGTGCAGTGCTTCGAAAACGGATCACTCATGAGCCAATCCCACCGAAACGACGTGATCGCCACGGTGAGCACGCCGACGCCGAGCAGCCCGAGCAGGCGATCCATCACCACGCTGAGCGCGGCGGAAGTCTTGCGACCGACGGGCGCTTCTTTCAGCAGGTAGTAGCCCTTGATCAGATCTCCGCCGGTGCCGCCGGGGATGAAAAGGCTGAAGAACAGGCCGACCATGAGCAGCCCGTAAAGCCGCCACCACGAGAGATGCACGCCCTGCACGCGCAGGAGGATCTGCCAGCGGATGCCTGCAAGAATCTCGAACAGGCCATACGCGGCGACGCCAGCGGCGAGCCACCACCAGTTTGCCTGATGCAGCGCGTCGTTCAGCGCCTGGCGCTTGGCCTCGTTGCGGAAGACCCACCACAGCAGCAGTGCGGTGATGCCGATCTGAAAAAGTGCGAGAAGAGATTTCTTCATGCCCGCAGTTGCTCGGGACAGGCGTGGTGGTGCGCGCCGGTCATTCGCCGAATTTCTCCTTCCACTGCGCGAGGGCGGTCGTGATTTCCTCCTTCGTGCGGCGCGGGCTCATTTCAAAGACGTAGAGCGTGTCCTTGGGCAGCAGCGGGATGAGGCGCTGGTATTCCACGCCGCCCATGAATGGCGCCATGTGATCGCGGCCCGGCCACACGGTGTCGTGCAGGTGGCAGCCGAGAAGCCGCGGCGCAACGCGAGAGAGCCACTCGAAGTGATCGAGGAAGCCGATGTTGTGCTTCACCTGCACATGGCCGAAGTCGTGCCAGTAGCCGATGATGTCCGGGTTCATGCGCGCGAGCACGTCGAGCATCTCGCGCTCGCTCGGGATTTCCTCGAAGCTGTGGCGGCTCTCGACGCCGAGTTTGATGCCGCGCTCGACCGCGTAGTCCACGACGCGGCGGAAACATTCGAGCATCCGCATGAATGGCGGCACCTGTTTCGCCTCGCGCTGCTGCACGGCCTCGAGCTTCAGCGCGACGTATTCCTTCGAGAGGTGCTTGCCCTCCTCGGCGAGCTTCACGAGGGCGCGCG
>JANXZI010000193.1 GCA_025355595.1 Spartobacteria bacterium | reverse complement strand
GGTGCTGCGTGTTGTGATTCGAATGCGTGTCCCACGGCTGCGTGCCGGTGGTCGTGTAGTACACGGTGACACAGCGCACGCCGTCTTCGAGCAGCCGCCGCGCGAGCAGGCACGAGCGCGCAAACGGCGTGGTGCCGTACTGATTGCGCACAGCCTCGGGTTCGCGGCTGATGTCAAATGTGTCCATCGCCTCGCGCTGCATCTGGAATGCCGTCTCCATCGCGCGGATCTGGCCGTCGAGTTCCGAGTCGTTCGCACGCTGTGCGAGGTGGCGCTGGTTCAGCTTCGCGAGCAGGTCGAGCTGCTCGCGTTGCTCGCCGCGGGTGATGTTCGCATTGCGGATGTCGGCGATCAATTTTTCCACCGTCATGTCGGATGTGAGCACGCTCGCGGCCTGGAATTCCGCGGGCAGGAAGCTATTGCTCCACAGCGCGGGGCCGACAACGATCTGGTTGCTCGGGCGCAGCACGATGTAGCCAGGGAGATTTTTGTTTTCGGTGCCGAGGCCGTAGAGCAGCCACGAGCCGAGCGAAGGCCGGATGGGCTGGAGATTTCCCGTGTGCATCGCGAGCAGCGCGGGCTCGTGGTTCGGCACGTCGGTGTGCATCGAGCGGATGATGCAGCAGTCATCAATCGCGCGCGCGAGATTCGGCAGCGACTCGCTCACCTCAAGGCCGCTCTGCCCGTGCTTTGAAAATGCGAACGGCGACGGCATGTACCCGGTGCCCTTGCTTTTCCGGTAAAGCTCGCCCGCCGGCTGCTGCCCCTCGAATTTCGCGAGCGCGGGCTTTGGATCAAACGTGTCCACATGCGACGGGCCGCCATTCAGAAAAAGGAACACGAGCCGTTTTGCACGCGGCGCGAAGTGCGCGAGCCGCGGCGCGGAAATCCCCGCAGCCGACGCGGAGCCTGCCGCGGCGGCGAGGCCGAGCATGCCGAAGCCCGCGCACATTTTGCCGAGCATCTGGCGGCGCGTGAGGATGCAGGAGGGTTCAGTCCACATAAAGCATGGGGTTCGAGATGAGCAGAATTTGCGCGTATTGATCCCAGCGCGTCATGCCGGGTGAGGACGAGGGGCGTTTCAGAAATTCCGCGGCGAGCGCGCGCTCCGCGGCGTCGGGTTCGCGGGCGAGGAGCATGCGGTAGGCGTTCGCGATGCGCGCGGTGTCATCGCTCGCGCCGGCTTGCAAGCTCGCGGAAAACGCCGCAGCGTTGCGCAGCATGAAGGGACTGTTGAGCATGAAAAGTTTCTGCATCGGCGTGGTCGTGACCGAGCGCTGCTCGGAGTGGACATTCGCATCCGGGTAGTCGAAGCGCATGAGCTGATCGGAAAGTTTCAGCCGACTCACGAATGCATAAACGGTGCGCGACGAATTATCCGGCGCATCAATGTCCGCCGACTTCGCGCCGAGGGATTCCGTGAGCTTGCCGCTGTGCGCCAGGACGGAATCGCGCCATTGCTCGAAGGTGAGCCGGCGGCGGTTCATGCGTGAAAAATTGCGGTTGCCCGGATCGCGCGCGAGCTTCGCGTCGTCGCATTCGGAGGACTGCCGGTAAGTCGCGGAGAGCACGATTTCGCGCACCAGCGCCTTCACCGACCAGCCGCCATCCATGAAGCGCCGCGCGAGATCGTCGAGCAATTCGGGATGCGTCGGCAGCGCGCCGGAGTGCCCGAAATTGCTCGGCGTCGAGACGAGCGGCTGACCGAGCAGCAGCGCCCAAACACGGTTCACGAAGACGCGCGCCGTGAGCGGATTTTCGCTGCTCGCGATCCGCTCCGCGAGTTCACGCCGCCCGCTGCCGTCGGAGAATGCGGACGCGTCCCTTTTGCTGAGCACTTCGAGGAAGCGCCGCGCCACGATCGGCCCCTTGCTTTCGACATTGCCGCGCAGGAAAACATTCAGATTCTGCGGCTTCGCATCCTCGACGAGATGGAGCATCGCGGGATCCACGTCAGCCGCCTTGCTGTCTTTCGCGACCTTGCCGTCCGGGGTCTTGTTCACCATCGAGGTGCTCGCGAAGACACCGGCGAGTGCGTAGTAGTCGCGCATCGAGATGGGATCAAATTTATGATCGTGGCAGCGCGCGCACGCGACCGTGAGGCCGAGCATTGCGCGGCTCACCGTGTCCACACGATCCTCCCATTCGTCCGCCTGCACGTCGAGCCGTCCGCGGTTGTAGTACTTCGGGCCGAGGCCGAGAAAACCGAGCGCCGCGAGATCGCGGGGATCGGTGCCGGTCATGCGATCCGCCGCGAGTTGCAGCTTCACGAATTGATCATACGGAAGCCCGCGGTTGAACGCATCAATCACCCACGCGCGGTAGTGGTATGCATTTGGGTAAAAAAACTTCGTGTCCTTGCCCACCTGATGCGCCTGATCCTCCGCATAGCGCGCGAGCGGCAGCCACATGCTCGCCATGCGCTCGCCGAAACGCGGCGAGGCGAGCAGCCGATCCACGACGGATTCGATTGCGGATTGCGGATTGCGGATTGCGGATTGGACGAACGCGTCCATTTCCTCCGGCGTCGGCGGCATTCCGCTGAGATCGTAAGTCACGCGCCGGATCAGCACCGCGGGCGTGGTTTCCGGCGCGGGAACGAGCCCGCTTTTGGCCAGCGCGGATGCGACGAAAAAATCAACCGGCTGTTTCGCCCATGCGGCTTTTGCCATGCCCGCAGCCTGGGAACGTTGCGGAATCTTGAACGACCAAAACTCGCGATCCTTGTCCGTGATCACTTTCGTGTTTGCCACGGCTGACGGCTTCGCCGCGATCTCCGTTTCCGGTTTCCCCGACGACGGCCAGTGCGCGCCGTTGTCAATCCACCGCTGGATGGCCGCGATCTGCTCGGGCTTCATCCGCTCGCCCTTCGGCGGCATCATCTCGTCGGGCTTGGTCGTCCTCATGCGCGCGACCAACTGGCTCTCGACACCTTTTCCCAAGATGATCGCCGGTTCGCCGGAATCACCGCCACTCATCAGGTCCGCCTTGCGATCCATCCGCAGCCCGCCCTTCTGCTTCTCCTCCCCGTGGCACTTGAAGCAGTTCTCCTCCAGTAATGGGCGCACTTCTTTTTCAAACTGCGCGCCAAAATCCACAGCCGCGAGTGCGATCCCCGCATTCAAAAACGACAAAACCGGCGCGAGGAAAATCGCGCCAAGGACACGGCGGTTGCGGACGTTGACGGCGGATGCTCGCACGATGCGGGTGACTGCGTGGAAACGACCGCCCGTGGCTGCCGGTCTTAGAGTGTGAACCGGAAGTCGGATTCGAAAGCGCGGTGGAGCGTGACCTCCGGGTACGCCTCGGCGGACGGCTGCAAGTGGCGGGCGGGAAACGCGCCCGGAGGTCGCGTTCCACCGCGCTTTGCTCGACTCGCGTCCCGCGGTCGCTACCGTCTGCGCAAACAAACCCCATGCGCCCATCATTTGTGTCCTTGAGTGTCTTCACTGCCTTGATCCTGTTGCCGTGCCGTGGCGGCGCTGCCGAGGAAACGAAAGTACCGGCGCGACCCCGCAACATCGTGTTCACCGTTCCGAGCGTGCTCGCGCCTACGTCGCTCGATGAAGCGGAGGGCCTCATGCAGTCACACCACTACGCGGCGGCGGTCGCAAAACTCACCGATGACGTGCTCGCGGCTGCGCCGGATCCGGCATTTGCCCGCTACCTGCGCGCGCTCGCGCGGCACCGCGCGAAGCAGCACGAGGCGGCGATCGTGGAATGCGACGCCGTGCCCGCGGATTCGGCATGGCATCGGAAGGCGATTTTTCTGAAGGCGCAGTGTCTCATCGAACTGCGCCGGCATGAGGAAGCCGAGGCGATCTACAGCGCGGAGGCGACGCGGCTTTTCTCCGTGACGCGGAAGGAAAAGCTCGCGGGTGTGCTGGCGGCATTTGCCGCGGAACTCACGAAGGAACCGCTGCCCGGCCAGCCGCCGCTGCACGCGAACCGCGTGAAGGCCCTCGCACTTTACCGGAGCGCGCTGGAGATCGAGACGGGGCCGGTGCTGCGTGAGGAATTGCAGCATCACCGCGCGGAGATCCTGCGCGACATCGGGCGCGCGACGGAACTGGCTGCGGCGTGCATCGCGTATTTGAAGGAGTTTGATCCTGACTGGACGGGTGCGGTCGGCAGCGTCGAGCGCAGCCGCGGGCAGAAAAATGCAAAGGCCGTCGCGGGCCGCCATCGCTGGGAGATGCGCGTGATGCTGGCAGAGAATGCGCTCAATCAAAACCAGCGGCCCGCTGCGCGGCAGTACGCGCAGGAGCTGCTCGCGCTGTGGAAGGCAAAGCCATTGCCCGCGGGCAGCACGCCGGATGCGGGCGATGTGGAATGGCTCGAGTGCAGAACGTATGGAGCCGTCCATGTGTTGCGGCCAGCGGGGCAGCAGCAGCGTGGAGCGCAAGCCAGGGAGGGCGAGAGCGGAATCAATGCTCCCAGCGGAAACAGGGGGGAAGGGGGAGTGAGGGGAGCAAGAGGGGGCAGCGATGCGGAACAGGGCGGTGAGAGCGCGCAGCCGATCATGGAAGTGGTGCGGCTCGCCGACGGCAATCCCGTGCGCCATGCCGAGGCGCTGCGGGCATTCCTGAAGAGTCACCCGAAGCACCCGCGCGCGGCCGAGGCCGCGCACACGCTGGCGGGCGTGATCGCTGCGCAGGGGAAAAACGAGGAGGCCATCGCCGCTTACGATCTGTTTTTGAAAGAGCCCGCGTGGACTGCGCCTGCGCCGGATCTTTTGCTGCGCGACAAACGCCCCGCGGCGGAGCGGCTCGCGGACTGGCAGCAGGAGGCGTTCTTTGCGATCGGCAGCCTGCGCTTTGCGCTGAAGCAGTACCCGCACGCCATCGCACAGTGGCGCGAATACACGACGAAGCATCCGAACGGCCCGCTCTGGCAGCAGGCGCAGTCGCGGATCATTGATGCGGAATTCCAGCTCTGCCTCGAGCCCGTGGCGGCGAATGACGAGGACTCCGCGCGCAAACGGTTCGACGAATTCACCGCGAAGTATCCGCTCGATCCGCGCGCGCCGCAGCTCCTGTTCCTCGCGGGACAGTTCGCCTTTGCGAAGGCGCAGCAGCTCGAAAACGCGAAGGCTCCCGCCGCGCAGGTGCGCGCGCAGCACGAGAAGGCTGTGGCGGAATGGGCGAAGCTCGCGAGCAAGTATCCCGCGTCCGAGGAGGCGTCGCTCGCGATGTATCGCACTGCCGTGCTGCAGACAGGATCGCTGGAGCGCTACGAGGACGGGCTGGCGACATTCAAACGGCTGACGTGGGGCGGCTGGACCAAGCTCGCGCAGGAACGCGCCGCACTGCTCCCGCAGAAATCGCTCGCGCTTTCGACGGAGCGCGTTTTCCGCAGCAACGAAAAGCCCTCCGTGCATGTGAGCGTGCGCAACATCGAGAAGCTGCGCGTGTCGGTTTTCAAATTGAGCATGGAGGATTTTTTCCGCAGCCGGCATCGGCTCGACGGAGACGAGGGCATCGGCTCGCTCGACATTGATCTCATCCAGCCGGACAAAACTTTTGAAGTCCCCGTCGCCGGCTACGCGCGGCTGAAGGCGATCGAGCAGGACATCGAGATTCCCTTCGACGGTGCGGATCTCGGCGTGAAAATCGTGCGCGTCGAGGGCGAGGACTGGCAGGCGTCCACGGTCGTCATTCGATCCGATGTGGATGTCATCGTCGAGAGCGCGTGGAAGGAGGCGATCATCTTCGCGCAGAATCGTCTCACGAATCAGCCGGTCGCGGACGCCGAGGTGCTCATCAGCAATGGCAAGCAACTGATCGGCCAGGGCCGGACGGGCGCGGACGGCGTGTTCCGGTTGAAAGGCGCGGTGATCCGCGAGGCCGCCGATCTCTGCATTCATCTGCGCACTCCGCAGGGTGAAGCCATGCAGCGCCTGGACCTTCGCGGCATGACGCAGGAGATGACCGGCGGCACGAATCCCGGGGCGGTCGCGCTCACGCGGCGCGGCTACATTTACACCGACCGCAGCACCTACCGGGCGGGCGAGACGCTGCACTTCCGGGGCATCATCCGCGATGTGAAGGACGGCGCTTATTTTGTGCCCGAGGGCCGCGAATACCTCGTGCGCGTGATCTCGCGAAACGACCGCGTGATCCAGGAGACGCATCAGAAATTGGATGCCTATGGCTCCTTCAGCGGCAGCGCGATTCTGCCGCCAGGCACGCCGCCGGATGATTACCTCGTGACGGCCATGGCGATGCAAGGAACGGAGAAACACTTCGGCAGCTTCCGCGTGGAGGAGTTCCTTTTGCCCGACGTGCTCGTCGAGGTGAAAACCGATCCCGCCATCGTCTTTCGCGGCGATGCCGTCACCGGCACCGTGCGCGTGCGCCACTCCTGGGGCTCGGTCGCGCGGGATGAAGTCGTGCGGCTTCACATGCCCGACGGTCGCCTGCTGGAGGGCAAGACGGACGAGGACGGCGTCTTCGCATTCACGCAGGACACGGGCGGCTTTCAGCCGGGGCAGGTGCTCATGTTCCGCGCCACGCTGCCTTTGCAAAATGTGGACGCCCACGCCGCAGTGCCATTGCGCACCGCAGGCATTCAGTTGTCTTGGGAGCGGGTGCCGGGAGTCACCATCGCCGGGGAAGCCGCCACGGTGCGCGTGAAGTGCGTCTCCGCGGATGGCAAGCCGATGGAGCAGAGCGCAAAGCTCACGGTGTCGCGCATCGAGGCGATGGAATCCAATGCCGTGCTCGCGGGCCTGCCGGGCCTGCCCTACATCGCCGCCGCCAAAGCGCCGCTGAAGGTCACGGAAATCGAAGTGAAGACCGATGGGAAAACGGGCATCGGTGAGGCCACGTTCACCTTGCCCAAGGGCGGCCAGCACAGCCTCCTGCTCGAAGCAAAAGACGCGCGGGGCAATCCCGCGAGCATCGCCGCCGCACTGGCGTGCTCGGGCCCGGATGATCCGGTGAAGCTCCGTCTGCTGGCGGATGACCTGATCGTGGATGAAGGCGCGGCGCTCACGGTGCGCGCCCACTCCCGGCTCGCCGCGCCACTCGCGCTGGTGACCATCGCGGGCGAGGACATCATCGAGCATCGCGTGGTGGCACTGAAGGCTGGACACCATCCGCTCGCACTGAAGGTGGGCGCGGGGCACTGGCCGGGCTTCGATGTCACCGTGGCGTTTCTTGATGGCCGTGAACTGCACCGCGCCCGGGAAAGTTTCCATGTGCGACGTCAGTTAAAGCTCACGCTCACACCTCCGGCGGAAGCGCTCCCGCCGGGCAGCGAGGCGGAGATCAAACTGACCGCCACCGATCAGGCGGGCCATCCGGTGCAGGCGCAGTTGAGCGTCGCACTCGCGAGCCAGTCGCTCTTCGCGCGGCATCCTGAGACGTGCGAGAACATCGCGGACTTCTTCAGCAAAGGCGCGCGCCGTGGCTCATCGTATCGCTTCGGAGCCAGCGCCGCGTTCGGCCTGCAGGCGCGATCGCGCCAGATTCAGCCGGTGAAGGATGGCCGCAGTTCACAATCCCTCGCGGCGGTCAATCATGTGGAACGCATCCGCCAGCTCGAACAGCAGGAGACGCAGGTCTATCAACAGGGCGGCCAGCAAATGCTGACGCTGAACGGTGGGAATATGTTCACGGGGCAAACGACCACGAATGGTGGCACTCTGATTCTCAGCGGCGTGAATACTTACACCGGACGCACCGGTGCGAACGCTTTCAACGGCGGTATGTTCACCAACCAAGGCACACTGAACTTCAGTGATTTCGCGTTTACCGGCGATGAGTCCGCGCGCGCGAACTCCAATGATTCCGCTGCGTCGCAGATTCTCCAGAACGCAGATGGCGCTCAACTACAGCCGGACGGATTCATCGCCCCCGACGCGCAGTGGCATTTCCCGATCGTCACCGATGCAGCGGGCAATGCTTCGCTGAAAATCACGGTGCCCGCGCAACCCGGTGCGTGGCGGCTGTCGGCGAAGGGCTGCACGGTGAACACGCTCGCGGGTGCGACGGAGAAGCCGCTGATCACACGAAAGAACTTCTTCATCGAGATGCGTTCGCCCGCCGTTTTGCGCGAGGGCGACACGTGGCAGCCAGAAGTGATCGCGCATCTGCTCGAAAGCGCGGCAGGCGAGGCGACGGTGAGCGCAACGATCGAGCTTCCCGGTGGCCCGAAGCGTTTTGAGAAGGTGGTGAAGCTCCAGCCTGGCCGTGCGGTTCCGGTGCTGTTCGAGCCCGTCATCATACCGCGCGGCATCGTCACGATGAAGTGGACGGCGGACGGGCGCATCGCACAATTGAAAGCGGACGCCACCACGACGCTGCCCGTCATTCCGCTGGGGATTGCGCAGGTCGTGAACGCAGGCGGGATGCTGTCCGAGTCGGCGAAGTTCACGCTCGCTCTGCCCGCCGGCTCAAAGGCGCTCAGCCAGCGGCGGCTCGCCTCGGTGCATTTCCGCGTGGCGGATTTGCTGTTCGACATGGCGATGCAGCGCCAGCCCGTCGTCGCAGGGTTTGAGCCTGCGCCGCAGACCGCCGCGAGTTCCCTGCTCTCGACGGTTTCCGCGCTGAGAGTTGGCCGCGCGGGCAGGATGCCGCGGGTGCAGCAGGCCATCCTGGAGGAGCGTATCCGCCAGCTTGTCGGCGAGCTTCAACTCACGCAGCGCGACGGCGGCTGGACATGGCAGAGCGTGGATTGGGAGCGGGACTCTGTCGTGACGAGCCTCAGCCTCTGGGGTCTGCGCGAGGCGGGAGCGCTCGGCTTTTTCATCAGCGAGGATGCGATCAAGAGCGGCGTGAAGTATCTCAAGGCCGCGCTCGCGATTATTCCGCCGGGAGAGCCGGAAAAAGCCGCGCTGATCCTGCATGCGCTCGCGCTGGAAAAAGACGCGGATTTTTCCGTGGCGAACCGCCTCTATCGTGATCGCGCGACGCTGAACGAACCGGCACTCGCATTTCTCGCGGGTGCCTTTCTGCGTATGGAGCGCGAAGGCGAGGCGCGTGAGATCCTCGATACGCTCGCGAAGAAAGCGAGCCGCGCGGCGAACGCGGGCGAGCCGATCCACTGGAAGGGCAGCACGCTCGTGGCGCGACTCAGTCAGGCGGATGACATCACCGCGATCGCGCTGTGGTCGCTGGCAAAGGGCAGCCCGAAGTCGCCGCTGTGCGCCGCCGCCGCGTCGCATCTGCTGCGCGAATCTGGCGTGCAGCTCGGTTCGCAAAGTCCGCTGCAAGGGCTGTGGGCGGCGGCGCTCGCCGAGCTTTTCAGCACGCAGCCGGATGCGATGGAGGCTGGCGATTTCGAGGGGGAACTGACCGTGAACGGAAAGCCGTGGCGGAAAATCTCGGCTGCGGATCTTGGTGCGAGCCCGTCCATTTTCGTGCCGGAGAATCTGCTCGCCGAGGGCGCGAACGAGATCGCGATGAAGGTCACTGCTGGAAAAGCGCATCCATTTTTTCATGCCTCGCTCCTGGCCACGACGGAGAAGCAACCTGAGCCGGCGGCGGCGCTCCCGCAGATCGTGAAGCGCTCATATTTGCACGACACGCTGCGGCACCGCGACACGCTGCTGAAAGCCGAGAGCACTTCGCCGGTGAAGGTCGCAGAGCACGGGCAGATCGTCCGCGTGGAGATCGAAATCAAGAATCCCGATCCAGTGTCCGCAAGTTACGTGATGATCGAGGAGCCGGTGCCCGCGGGATTTTTCATCGTCGAGGGATCGCTGAAGTCGAATCACGCGCGGATGGAGCGCACTTCGTCGGGGCTGCGGCTGTGGTTCACGCCGGGCGAGATCGGGACGGTGAGCTACTCGCTGCTCGCGCATCATCCCGGCGGGTGGCGCGTGCCGCCGACGATCCTGCGCGATGCGTGCCGCCCGGAGCGCGTGCGCTTCGGCAAGGACACGGTGCTCACGGTGCTCGCGCCCGGCGCGCGCAGCCCGGATGCGTACGTGATGAACCGCGAGGAGCGGTTCGAACTCGCGACGAAGCTCTTCGAGGAAAACGCGCTGGCCGAGGCGCGCGTGCATCTCGACGCGCTGCACGCCGACGCCGAGGCACGCAAGCGCTTCGAGCGCGACATTGCGCGGATGCTGCTGTGGATTCACACCGCACAGCCGAAGACGGATGCACGGCGCGTGGTGGAACTTTTCGAGACGCTCAGCGAGCGCCACGCGGATCTCGTGATCCCGTATGACAAGATTTTGCGCGTGGCCGCGGCGTACCGGGAGATCGGGGAATTCGAGCGCTCGTGGTTTGTGGATCGCGCGACGATCGAGAGCAGTTTCGTGCGCGATGCGCGGGTGAGCGCGGCACTGCGTGCGCAGGGTGACTTCATCGGCGCCGCCGATCATCTGCTCGGCCTGTGGGCGGAATACCCGGACGTTCACGATGTGCTGCTCGCCTACTTTTCGCTCGC
>JANXZI010000173.1 GCA_025355595.1 Spartobacteria bacterium | reverse complement strand
CGCGCGCCGATCCGCGAACTGCACGAGCCGTTCATCGCCCTTGCTCACGACGAGCATCGTCGCGCTGCGCGGCACATGCTCTTCCACCTCGTGGCGGATGCGTTCCAGCATGTCCTCGTAATCCAGCAGGCCGGCATCCGCGGGGCCGAGATTCGGTTGCGCCCCGCGCAAAATCGCGCGCACATGCGCGGCTGCCTCCCGCTCCTCGAGCAGCGCACGCTCGATGCCCGCGCGTTCCCGTCCAGCGTCCGCGGCTTGCTCCGTCAGCGCGGCCTCGGCGTCCCACAGCCGCTTCCGTAGCATCTCGGTCTCGGCCTCCGGCGTGGGCTTCGGCGCGGTGTGTGGCAGTGCTGCGATCCCGCTCTTGCCCTCCCATTCCGCCGCCACGCAGAGCTCCGCGTACATCGCGCGCACCTCGTCGGGAAGTGCGGGCGCATCCGCAGGGACCGCACCCGCGCGCTGGTGCCGCGCGTCGGATTTGATCCGTTGCGCACACGCGGCGATCGCCGCCTCCTCCGCCTCGATTCCGGCGAACCGCAGCACGCGTCGCAGTTCCGCCTCGGGGCGGTGGAAAAATGCGTCGTAGTGCGTGATGAGCCGGGCCGCGCCGTCCGTATCCGCCAGCGCCTGCCGCTGGTGGCGCAGCCATAGCGCATAGCCAAATGCGTACGACGAAAGCCCGCGGCGCCGCAGCGACAGCGCGACCTCCACCGGATGCCGCACGCACAGGATCGTCTTCAACGCCGGCAGCACTTCGCGCCAGAAGCCGAGCGTGAGGCTCGTGCGGGGATCCTTCCATCCCCACACGCGATCCGCCGGAAATCCTGCGATCAATTTGCGTGCGTGCGCCTTTAGCGGCGCGATCTCCGGGCGTTGCGTCCACCTTGCGGGAAGTTCCGGCGGGAGATCCCAGCCGCCGCCGAGGGCGGCAAGCAGCGCATCGTTCACCGCCACAAATTCCCGGTGCTCCCAGTGCCCGTCGGGATTGTCGCGTGTCGGCGGGATCAGCTCGCTTTCGCGGCCGAGATTCAGCCCGCACCCGTGCAGCAGCAGCGCGAGCAGTGAAGTGCCCGAGCGGTGCATACCCGTAATGCAGACCGGCGCACGTTCATTCATGGCATAGCCGCCCAAGCATTCCGCCGAGCCGCGACTGCAAATGCCATCGCGGCATCCCCGTCGCCCGCGGCGGGGGCGCTGCCTGCGACTTCGTCTGGCGCGCGGTTCAGCGGCATGGCGCGCTCACTTCGGTGCCGCGTCTTCCTTCCCAAACCTGAACGTGATCCCGCACCGCTCCAACGCGAGGTAGGAGAGCAGCGTGAAGATGAAAAGCGCGATGCCCGTGCTCTCCATGAATTCGCCGAGGTTGTCAATGAGCACGTAGCCGACCGTGTCGTCGCCAAATTTATCCGCAAACCAGTTCACGACCTTCTCCACGCCGACCGCGCCGCCGATGTAGATGCCGCCGGAAGCCATCATGAGCAGCGCGATGCGCCGGGGCAGGTGCCGCAGGAACGGCACATACGCCAGCCCGAAGACCGCGAGCAACGGGAGATAGAGGAACATCCATCCGGTCTTGCCTTTCTCCCCGCCTCGCAGCAGCGCGACGGTGTTTGCGATCGTCGTCTCGTGGATCTGCGCGACCTCGTCGCACCCGAGGAAGATGAAAATGCAGCCCAGCGTGAACCAGCGCCAGCGGAACTCTCCGCCGGACTGCCTTTTCGCGCGCCAGATCACGAGCAGGATCACCGCCGCGAGGATGAGCTGCAGGCCTTGGTAGAAATTCGCGAGGTTGCCCTCCTCGACAAAGTTGAACTGCCGCGCGATCGGCCACAGCCACAGCACACCTTCGCCATCGCGTCCCTGGTCGAATTTCAACTCCAACAGATCGAAAGTGATCGCGAGCACGCTCATCACGACCGCGAGCAAACCGAGGAAAATGCCCGCCTTGCGTGGCGAGATGGTGAACGTGGTGTTCGGTGCGGGTGACGTGTCGTTCATGGAAATTTTGCGCCGTGTGTTCGCTCACCCGGCGTGGTTGCCGAAATGAAAAATGCGGCACGTCGCCGGGATCTCCACGCACTCGGCGTGTGCCGCGAGATGCGCCCGCAGTCCGGCGTAGTGATCGATCCACCACGACGATGGCTCCGGGATCACGAGGACGTTCGCACCCGCGCGACGCAGTTCCTCGATCGCGACAATCGCGGCCGCATCATCCGCGGGATAGTGCCCCGCGTATCCGCCATCCGCAGCCTGCGGAAAATGCGCGGCGCGACGACCTGCAATCGCCAGCAGCGTGTCGTCGCCCTTCGAGACGACCAGCACGGTCGCGTCCGCGGGCGTGTGTGCGATCACCGCCTCGCGCAGGCGCACGACAAGTTCCTCATAGCCGGGCTTCGCACCCCCATCGTGGCTCTTCCACACCGTGTTCCATTTGCGTTCAAAGCGCGCGCGGTTCGCGAGAAAGACCTCGCCGTATTCGCCAGACGGGCACAGCTCGCCGAAGGACGCTTCGCCGAAGTGATGCACGAAGACATCCTCCGCGCACACCACGCGCAGACCCGCCGCGCGGCAGCGCATCGCGTAGTCGTCGTCCTCAAACATGCCGATCCCGAATTGCTCGTCGAGCGGCCCGATTTTTTCAAACGCATCACGGCGCATCGAGACGCAGAACATCGCGGCCATCGGGATCTCAAACGCGCGCGCCACATGCGACGCCGCGCGCTCGCGTGCGAAGCGGTGGAAGCCACCCAGCGTCGCGTAGTCCACGGGAATTTCCGCCTGGTTGCCGATGCGGTTTGTCACCGCGCCGAGCAGGCCGATGGTCGCATCCGCCAGATGCGTGCGCAGCCGTTCGAGCCAGCCGCGCGGCACGAGAGTGTCGTTGTTCAGCAGCACGAGCATCGCACCGCGCGCCGCCGCCGCGCCCTGATTTGTCGCGGCTGCAAAGCCGCGGTTCTCCGCATTGAAAATCACGCGCACGCGCGCATCGCGCGCTGCAAGCTCGCGCAGAAAATCCGCCGTGCCGTCCGTCGAGCCGTTGTCCACGGCGATGATTTCAAATTCCCCGCCGTCGCTCTGCTCGATCAGATTCAGCAGGCAGAGCCGGTTGAAAAACAGGTTGTTGAACGTGACGATCACCACGCTCGCAGCCGGACGTTCCGCGACGGCCCTCTGTGCGGGCAGCGGCAGAGCGAGCGCCTCTCGCACGACCTGCTCCGGCATCCGGATGGGACGCCGCGACACGGGCGTGAGCGCGAGATCGCGTGGCAGAAAGCGCACGCTGGCACGCTGCGGCGCGGCGACCGCCACGCCGAGTTCGCGGAGCATCCGCCCGAGCACGACATCGTGGCCGAAGCACTCGCGGGCGACCTCCCGCGCGGCGGCGCACTGGCCCGCGTAGTCGCTGTTCATCGTTTCGATGGCCGCGAGGATCTCATCCATCGTCGAAAAACCGAACAGCCCCGCGCCCGTCGGCAACACATTGCTGAAGCCCGTCTCCTGCGTGATCACCGGGCGGCCCGCGGCGAGGAACGTCACCGCGCGATCGCTGAACCATCCGCTCCGCAGCCGCACGTTTTGATCTTTCGCGACGGTGAATTCGCCGCGCGATTCCGCGATGTAGCGTCGGTAGATGTCCGCATCCGTCGAGACATCGAGCCCGTGGCGCACATGCCAGCCGTGGCCTTCGAGCATCGCCTTGTCCTCGGCGGTGTAGCTCGCCAGCGCGAGTTCCAGCGGCTGCTGCGTGCGCGACGGCAGGTCCAGAAATTTCAAGAACTCGAAGTGCTTGCTCCACGTGTAGGTGTGCCCGCGGAACTGCACGGTCCGCCATTGCTGCGCCCAGTTGCCGATCGTTGTGAGGCGTTCGCCGCCCGTCGGCGCGCAGAATCTTTCATCCCACATCTCACAGACCACCGGCTGGCGCGTCGGCAGGAATTTGAACTGCGTCGGCGCAGGCAGCCCGCAGTCGGGATTGCCGATGTTCTCGCCGAACGTGAAAAATGCGGAGTGCGGCGCGAGGAAGTCCACGGTCTGCTGCACGCCGTCATGCAATTCGATCTGGAGCTGCACCGGATCGGTTTCGATGTACACGAGGCGTCCCGTCGCGGAATGCTCGGGCAGCGGGACGGTGCCGCCGTGGAGATTGATGATGAAGTCCGCATCCGCAAACAGCGCCCGAAGCTGCGTATCGCTCATGCCGAAGCAGCGCGACTCGGGCTCGTGGAGCGCGTGGAAGCACCAGCGCCCGGCAAGATCGAAGCGGCGCATGATGCCATCAATGAATTCGCTCGCCTTCGCCGATCCGTCGCACTGCTCGGTCTTCATGAACATGGACGGCGTGCGCGCGTGCTGCTCGACGTAGTACACCTCGCAGCCAAGTCGTTCGAGGCCGACGAGGTAATGCACCGTCTGCCACACGACGCCCGCGACCGGCATCTTTGTCATCATGCCGAGCACGACGATTCGCGGCTTCCTGCGCGGGATCATGGTGCGCGCTCCGGTTGGTTGTCCCCGCTGTCCCCGGTTTCCGGCGGCTCCTCGGTGCCGAGGATGGCGGGCGTATGCTTCGTCCGCGTGCGCTTGGTCTGCATGTCGAAGAGCTGCCGGTAGAGACCGCCTTTCGCAAGCAACTCATCATGGGTGCCCCGCTCGATGAGTTCGCCGAAGAGCAGCACGAGAATCTGATCCGCGTGCCGGATCGTCGCGAGACGGTGCGCGATCATGAAGGTCGTGCGGCCGGCCATCAGGCGGTCGAGCGCGTCGAGGATCACGGATTCCGTTTTCGAATCAATGGACGAGGTCGGCTCGTCGAGGATCAGGATGGGCGCGTCTTTCAGGAACGCCCTGGCGACGGAGATCCGCTGCCGTTCGCCGCCGGAAATCTGCACGCCCCGCTCGCCGAGCTGCGTGTCGTATCCCTGCGGGAGTTTGGTGATGAAGTCGTGCGCGTTGGCGTTTTTCGCCGCGGCGATGACCTCTTCCATCGTCGCGTCGAGCCGCCCGTAGCGGATGTTTTCCGCGATGCTCGCGGAGAAAAGCAGCGGGTCTTGCAGCACGATGCTGATCTGATCCCGGAGCGACTTCAGCGCGATCTTCCGGGTGTCCGTGCCATCGAGCAGGATGCGGCCGGATTTGGCATCATAAAAGCGCGGGAGCAGGCTGATGAGCGTGGTTTTTCCGGCGCCGGTGGGCCCGCAGATCGCGATCACCTGGCCGGGCTTCGCCTCGAAGGAAATGTTCCGCAGCGTGTCCACGCGGCCCTGGTAGGTGAAGGCGATGTCCTCAAAGCGCACCGCGCCCTTCGCGCGGCCGATCGTGAGCGCGCCGGGTTCGTCACGAATCTCCGGCTGCGTATCCAGCAGGCCGAACGCGATGCGGAGGCTCACGACCTGATCCTGCAGCGAACCGATGGTCGTGCTGATGGCCTCGAGCGGCGCATAGACCGCGGCGATGTAGGCGATGACGATGAGCAAATCGCCGACGGTGAGCTTTCCCTGCAGCGCCTGCCAGCCGCCGTAGCCGAGCACGAGTGCGGAGCCGATGGTCGTGATCATATTCACCGCGAGCGCGAAGACCGTCTGCCGGATCGTGAGCCGGATGCGCGCATGCACCGCGCGCTCGGCCTGCTCGCGGAAGCGACTGTACTCATGCCTCTCGCGGCCAAAGGCGACGATCACGCGGAGCATCGAGATCGCCTCGTGGATGATCGAGAGCGACTCGCCCTCCATGCCCTTCACCGTCATCAGCCGCTTTTGGATTCGCGACGAATAATAGATGACCGAGAAATAGAGAAACGGCACCACCGAGAGCGAAAGCAGCGCGAGGACCGGGTTGATTTTGTACGTGATCCAAAACATGCCCACGAGGCTGATCGCGCTCTGCGCCAGCGGCTGTGCGGCCATGATCACGCCCGCCGCGGCGTCGGCCTGAAAATTGATCGCGTAGATGAGTCCGCCGGCGCGGCTTTGATCGTGGAAGGACATCGAAAGCCGCTGCGCGTGGGAGAAGAGGTCGCTGCGAAAATCGAGAATCATCCGCTGCTCGAAACTCGTGGTGAGGTAGCTCTGCAGCACCGCGATACCGTGGTGCAGCAGCGTGATGACGAGGCTGCCGACGACGACGGCGGTGAGCAGTGTCGTCTTGTCCGCGAGGGACAGTGCCGCGAAACGCGCGAGGACGCCGGGCAGCGGCTGCGTGCCGAGCACATTGTCCACGATGATCTTCAGCGGCCACGGCGCGAGCAGTCCGCTGAGCGAGGCGAGCACCGTGAGCACGGCGGAGGCTGTCGCCATGCGCCAATACGGACGGAGATACTGAAGTGCGCGCCAGAGGTGGTTCACCGTTTCGGGTCGGATGAGGTTCCGCCGCGGATGATTTCTTTCACGACAAACTGCGGGCGCTTGTTCGCAGTCAGGAAGATCCTGCCGATGTATTCGCCGGCCATGCCGAGCACGATGAGCTGCGTGCCGGAGAAGACAGTGAGCGCGGCCATGAGCGAACTCCAGCCGAGCGGCGTGCCGTGCGTGAAGCGCTCCCAGATCACGGAGCCCGTGTAGATGAAGCCGAGCGCGGCGATCGCGAAGCCGAGCATCGTCGCGACGTGCAACGGGATGACGGAGAAATTCACGAACATGTTCAGCCACAGCTTCACAAGCTTGCGCATCGTGTATCCGCTGCGCCCCGCCTCGCGCGCGGCGTGCGTGACGAGGACGCGGCCGATGTTCTGCGTGACCTGCAGGATGAGTCCGTCCACGTATGCGAACGGCCCGTCGTAGCGGCAGATCTCGCGCGCGACGAATGCGCTCATGCAGCGGAAGCTTGAAAGGTAGAGGCCGCGCGGCTTGTCGAGGAGGAAGTCGGCCATGCGGTTCGTGAGCCAGCTTCCGAGATTGCGCCAGCCCTCGTGCTGCTTGTCGTCGTAGTAGCTGTACACAACCTCGTGCCCGCCCTCGCGCGCATGGTTCACGAGCTTCATCACCTCGGAGGGCGGGTTCTGGAGATCGTCGTCCATCGTCACGATGTACTCGCCGTTCACATGGTGCAGGCCCGCCATCACAGCGTGGTGCTCGCCGAAATTGCGCGACAACTTTACGAGCGTGATGGGCACGGTCGCGGTGCGCATGAGGCGCTCGCAGACCTCGATGGTTTTGTCGCGGCTGCCGTCGTTCACGAGCACCAGTTCGTGCCCGCCGTCCACCGCGAGCGCGGAAAGCTCCACGATGAGACGTTCGAGCGTCGCCTCGGAATTGTAGAGCGGGACGACGATGGTGAGCGTGGGCTTCATGGCTTCCATGCGGAGATTATTGTGCGGGAAAAAGTGTGGTCATCCGCAAGTCGTGCGTCAGCGTGCTTCTCCCGGGTGGAGCACGCGACTCGCGTGCTGTTTGCGGCCACTGGCCGCAGACACCCGACGCGCGTGGGTTCGGTAACGGCGCACAAATTTGACGGCGTCCAAATTTGGCGATCCTGCGTGTTTGCACACGTGCCACGAAGTGTTTCCCGCGGGTCGCCGGAAACACCACGCGAGTCGCGTGCTCCACCCGGGAAGCGGATTCGCCGCTCTCGTTGTTTTCGTTTCATGGCTGCCATGCAGAGACTTTTTCCGCCGCAAAAATCACGGCTTCGTCGGTGAGCCGCGGGTGCATCGGCAGGCTGAGGACTTCGCGGCACGCTCGCTCGCTTTCGGCGAGACCGCCTGCGCCGATCGCGATGCGGCCGTGATACGCGGGCTGACTGTGAACGGGCTGCGGGTAGTGGACAGCCGTCGGAACGCCGTGCGATTTCAGCGCGGCCATGAGCGTGTCGCGCTGCGGCGAGCGGACGACGTATTGGTGATACACATGCTCCGCGCCCGCGCGTACGGGCGGCAGCGTGACGGACGGATTCACGGCGTATTTCGCGTAGTGCGCGGCGATGCCGCGGCGGCGCTGGTTGTCGGCGCGGAGATGCGGGAGCTTCACGCGGAGGATCGCGGCCTGGAGTTCGTCGAGGCGGCTGTTCATGCCCGTGGTGTCGCTGATGTAGCGCGACTTCCAGCCGTACTGCCGCAGTTCGCGGACGCGCGCGGCGACCGTGGCGACCGTGGCGTCTTGCGTGACGACTGCGCCGCCGTCGCCGATCGCGCCGAGATTTTTCGTCGGGTAAAAGCTGAACGTCGCGGCGTCGCCGAATGTGCCGGTGACTTTTCCGCCGAGCGTTGCGCCGTGGCATTGCGCGCAGTCTTCGATTACGAGCAGCCCGTGCCTGCGCGCGATCTCCATGATCGCCGGCATGTCTGCCGGCTGGCCGTAGAGGTGCACGGGGATCACTGCCTTGAATTTTCGCTGCGGATTCGCGCGGATCGTGTCGGCGAGCTTCTGCGGATCGAGCGTGAACGTCGCGGGATCGATGTCCACGAGCAGGGCGTCCGCGCCCGTGAGTTCGATCGCGGCGACCGTCGCGACGGCGGTGTGCGAGACGGTGAGCACGGTATCGCCCGCGCCGATGCCGAGTGCGCGCATCGCGAGCACGAGAGCATCAGTTCCATTCGCCACACCGACGCAATTTCCCGCGCCGATCCACTCGGCGAATTCGTTTTCAAATGCCGCGCACTCCGGGCCGAGGATGTAGTTCCCGCTCTCGCAGACGCGCAGCATCGCGGCATCAATCGCGGTCTTGTAGGCGCGATATTCGGCGATGGGCTGGAAGGGAAATTCGGGCTCCGCGTTTTGCATGTCAGATGTAGTGCGCGAGATTTGCGCGGTAGAATTCCAGCGTCCTTGCAAGCGCGTCGCGGAGCGATGTGCGCGGCTCCCAGCCGAGCGCGGTGCG
>JANXZI010000167.1 GCA_025355595.1 Spartobacteria bacterium | reverse complement strand
CTGTCCGACGCTCCACCCATGAGAATCAACCGACCCCTGAAACAGCGTGTGAAGCCAATCGCGAACAGTGAATGGCTGCGTGTTGTCGAGTCCTTTGAACACCTTATGGAAGAACGAGTTTCTGATGAGACGCCGCGCACGAAGGAACACTTGTTCGACAAGAATACGCTGGCTGCGGTGAACAGGGCGTATGAGGTCACGCTCCGCTACTACACGGCGGTCCTTGGTGGCAGGGAACATGATGAACGAGCTGAAAGGCTGATTTCTCGACTCTGGCAGCACGCGGGAACGAGAATGCGACGGTATGATGCAGAGTTGGCGAGGAAGCTGAAAGCCACCAATGGCTATTGGTCAAAGAAGGTGACCTGGGAGAATGAGACGATTCAGGAAGTGTGGCCTCACTTGAATGCGATACGAGTCTGTGCAAACCGAATGGATCTCACGCTGACAAACCGATTTTCGTTTTGTTGATTCGAGTTGTTGCCCGCAAACTAAAGAAAAGTGCCCCACATGGAGTGAAGCACTGATCTTTCTAGTTCGAGCCAAGCCCACCGCCACATCGAGCAGGGCGTGCAGGGCTTCCGTTCGCTTCGGCAGCTTCGCCAGACTTCCGTCCTTCAGGGTCTTCGGGAATGCGTTAAACAGGCTCCAGACGTTGCACGGTTCAAACGTAGTGTGCTTTGGTTCACGCCACTGCTGAAGGACGCCGGGGTTATAACTGTTCGCACACCTACCGACACAATGCTGCGGATGAGAAGATCATGAGCTTGGGCCGTCTTTTTTACATCCGAGGGGCGATTCGTAAGGGGGCTTTGCTATTTCGGCGCGTACCAGCGCGCGATCGTCAGCGTCGCGCGGAGCTGTGTCTTGTCCTCGCGGTTCACCTTGATCTCGCAACTCTCGATCGCGGTGAATTTCTCCGGCCCCTGGAGCTCCAGCAGGAAATTGAACATGGACTCCCACGTGCCCTTCGCGTCGAATTTCACGCCGAGCGAGATGTGCCCCGGCTGGTTGATCGGCGTGCCGGGCGAGGGCGCCTCGAGCGTGACGGTGTGCTTCTTCGCGAGTTCGAGGACGGCTTCGCGCAATTCCTTGCTGGCGACATCCGGGTCGGCGAGCACGGGCATTTTTTCGTTCAGCAGCGCGTCGCGCCGCGCCCAGAGATTCCGCTCGGTCTCGCGCTTCTTGAGCGTGTCAATTTTCACCTGCGTCATCGCGAGCTGGTGCGTGAGGTCGGCGCGATTCGCGAGGAAAAAGCGGATGAGGTAAAAGTTCACCAGCACGCCGATGACGATGGCGGTGGCGGTGAGGAGAAATTTCTCCCGCTTGTTCATGTTCGCGACGAGGTTCATCGCGGCTTCCCGGTGATGGTGAATGTGACCTGGTTGTCCTTCAGCGGCTGCTCGGGCGGCGTCTGAAGGTCAAAGCCGTCGAGTTCCTTGTTGGCCTTCAGCTTCGTGACGAGCGCGAACCGCGCATCGGTCGTGCCCTCGCCCTTCGCGACCCATTCGCGCAGGCCAAATGAGTATGCGGTGAAATTCATGCCCTTGTCCCCCGGGATCGCGGTGATGAGCTGGTGCAGCACTTCGGTGATGTAGCGCTTCGGCTCGATGACCGGCGCGAGCGATTCCCACCGGGCCATCTGTTTTTCGATGCCGGCAAAGCGCGGCTTCATCGCGTCATGCTCGCGCTTCACGACCTGCACGCGGTTCTTCAGCCACGCGAGGTACCCGAAGGCACCGGCGATGAGCACGAGCCAGACGACGCCGGCGACGATGAGATTCTGCTTCAGGCTGTCGCCGCGCGCACGGCTGCGCAGCGCGGCCTGCCACGCGGGCGGGAGCAGATCGAGGTCAGACTTTGCGCCGGGCAGCGGGCCGAGGCGGAGCACGGGTTTTCCAAAATGCTGCGCCAGCCCGTCGGCGAGATCACCGGCTTCCTCGGAGATCCGGATCTCGGAAAAATCCGCAGGCACTCCCTGCAATTCCGCCGCGAGGAGAAGGCCGGGCAATTCACCGAGCACCGCATCCGGTCCGAGTCCGGCGATGGGCTGCGCCCAGGCGAGTTTGCCCTCGCTGATGATCGCGCACGCGGTCTGTCCCTGCTCGGGCCAGAGCGCGAGGATGGTGCCGGCATCCGGGCACGACGCGGCGACACGCAGCGCGTGCAGCGTGATGCGCGCGGGGATGCGCCCCTTTTCGCGCAGCGGCGCGCAGAGCGTGTCGAGCTGCGCGCGCGATGCGGCAAAGGTGAGCACGGTGCTTTCATTTTCACCCTGCGAGAGAATCTCGAAGCCGTGGCTCACGTCCTCGAGCGGGTACGGCAGCGTCTTTTCGAGCTGGAGCTGGAGCATGTCGGCCAGCTCGGCGCGGTCGGTCGAGGGGAGCTTGTGGCGCTCGATGAGCACGGACTGGCAGGGCAGCGCGAGCTCCACATTGGCATCCGCAGGCAGCGCCGTGACCGCCTCGTCCAGCGTGGTGACGCTCTGCTCCGCGCCACTGCCGACGCTCAGGCGCCAGCCGTGTGCATCAGGACCGAGGAGGGCCGGGGTTGCGCCGTTTTGCTTCATTCTTGCCAGTTCAGGATCTGTGGGTTCTGGCTTCCTTTACGGACGACGACGCTCACTTGTCGAACGACTTTTCCCGACCAGCCCTCGGAAATGATCTGCCATGTGCTGTCGCGAAGCATGATGAGGCCACCGAGCGCCTGCCACTGCGTCTTGTTCAGCCCGAGGAATATCTGCACGGTCTCGAGCTTCTGGATCACGGGATCGTCCTGCGTGCCATCAATGCCGTCGCCGCCGCGCCGCCATTGCAAAAAGTTGCCGATCGCCAGATCGCCCACGCCGGGGAGCAGGCGGAGGATGTTTTCATTCGCCGCCGTGAGATCGATCGGCCCCTGCGAATACACCGTGAGGTCGTCCTTCCAGCCCGGCTGCGAGGTGAGCGGCTCGGTGCCGGCGACCTCGGCGAGTTCCTCGACGGTGAGGAATTGCCCGCGGTTCGGCGGGTGGTAGCCGGCGCTGTCCTCTTGGCCGTTCGTGCGCTTCACATTGTCCGCGTCGAGCCAGTCGAGGATGCAGTCCACCATGCGGTCGCGCGCCTGATAATCAATGCCACGCGAGTCGAGCCAGCGCTTGAAAATGTCGAGTTTGCGCGGGTCTTCGCCGGCGAAGAGGAAGTTGAGGTTCAGCTTCGCGCCCTCGCTGACCATGCGGACGCGGAAGCCGGGGTCATTGTTTTCCTCCAGCTTCAGCGCGTCCGTCTCCTTGCTCGTGAGCGGATGCATCGCGATCGCGAGACCGCTGTGCGCCTCGGCGCGTGCCTCCACGTCGTTGAAATTCTCGCCGGACACCGCGACCGTCTGCCGGATGTAGCCCGCCCACAGCAGCACCGCGCCCGTGAGCACGATGATCGCCCACAATGCGATGAGCAGCGCCGCGCCCCGCTCGGGAAAAAGTGTGCGCAGGGGTTTTTTTGGCACCACGAATGCACACGTATGATCACGAATGTGGCGATCCCGCGCATCGCCCGTGGGCATGAGCACCCATTCGTGCGCATTCGTGTCCATTCGTGGTTTCCGGATCGCGATTCTCATTGCACGGCGGAAATGGGGATGCGCAGGACCGATTCGTACGGCACATCGTCGCCCTCGCGCGTGATGCTCATGATCACAAATGCGGGCCGCACCGTCGGGTCGCGCCACGAGTCGAGGAGTTGCCCGAGGCGCGAATCCCAGTACCGGATCCGCAGCGCCGAGACACGCTGGAGCAGCGGCACCCACGTCGCGTCCTTGTCGCTACCGCCGGCCACGAGCCCGCCGCTCGTCTCCAGCAGCGCGGGTCGGCGCCAATATCCGATCTCATATTTGTTCGAGTCTTTCGTGATCGGCTGGATGCGCAGCTTCACGCGGTACTCGCCGCTCGCCGCCGTCGTCATCAGCCCCGGCCCGCCGCGCGAGCGCCACTCGATCGAATCAAAATCCGCGCCGTTCAGCTTGATGCTTTCGCCTTGGATGTTCGTCTGGCCGCGAGCGGGCAGGCTGTAAAATTCCTCCTGCACCAGCGCGACAAGCCGGTCCACGCGGAGCTGTTCCTCCGTGTCCTCCACCGACACCGCCACATTGCGCACCGTGGATTGCACGAAACGAAAAATGCCCACCGTCGTGAAGCCGATGATCGCGACCGCGAGCATCACCTCGAGCAAGGTGAAACCGCCGCGAGCCCTGCGATGTGAGTGCGGAATTTTCATCGCTGCTTCGGATAAACGATGAAGGACAAATCCCGGTGAATCGTCTCGCGGCCCGCCTTCCAGCTCACGTCGAGCTTCACCTTGTAGAGGCCGAAAAGCTCCTGCTCCTTTTCATTCTGCAGCTTCATCTGCTCGCGCGTGATGTTCATCGTCATGCCATCCCACGCGCCCTTGAGCGGCTCGGTCATGGTGTCCGCGAGCGGCAGCGCCTCGGTCTCGATCTGCGTCAAATAATTTGCCAGCACGCGCTGCGCGAGACCTTCCTCGCGGCGGATGCGCTCGGAGCGCATGCAGTTCTCCACGCAGCGGCTCAGCCCGACCACCGCGAGCGCAAAGATGGCCACCGCGAGCATCGCCTCCAGCAGCAGGAAGCCCGCGGATTTTTTCCGTGAATGGCGGAACGCTCTCATCGCGTGGCGAGATCAATGAGTTCGCCGTGCCCGGTGAGCGGGTCGTATTGCGCCGACCACGAGCCCTCCGGGCCGCTGTAGCCCACGATGACCGGCTCGCACGTCCCGCTGCGCCAGAACGTCCACACGCCCGGCGTGTCCTTTGGCCCGAGCAGCGACGCGTGCCGCTCCAGCGTGAATCCCTCGTCCTCCGTGATCGGCAACTCCTCCTCCTGGGCCGCACCGCTCTCGCGCTCCTCCGGCGTCTGCTCGTCCGACCGGAGCACGATGCGGTTCTGCTCCCACGAGATGGACCACGCGCGCTGCTGGCGCACCGCGTTGAGCTGCGCCTTGCGCGCCAGCCCGTCGAATTTTTCAAACGTCTC
>JANXZI010000166.1 GCA_025355595.1 Spartobacteria bacterium | reverse complement strand
GCCGGTGGTGAAGCAAGCGCAGCGAGCGGGAACCACCGGATCTCGGATCAAAACGCATCCGCCCCGGAGGGGGCGGCGGAATCCGGCGATGTTCCCGCGGCCCTCCGGGACGCATCCGTTTTGGACGCGGGATCCGGTGGTTCCGCTGCGCTCCACCACCGGCTACATTCCGTCGGCCCTGCCGGGACGCAATCCGCTGCACAATCACCCACTCAATCTCCGCGCATCGCGTTCGTCTCCACGAATTCCATCACGCAGGGCGAGCAGGTGCCGGTGCTCTGGGGCATCCTCTTCCAGCGCTTCCATCTTAAAATCCACTTCGCCCACCGAACCTTTGCGTGGGCGAGCGAGGCGCGCGGCAAGGCCCACGTCCACGTCGTCATCATCGGCCTCGGCGCATTCGATGTGCCGCGGAAATTCATCACCGACTACGACGCCGACCCGGCGCATCCCGTCGTCACCGAGTGCGCAAACATCTCGCCCTACCTCGCGCCCGGCTCGGATAGCTTCATCACCAAGCGCCGCCAGCCGCTCTGCGAAGTGCCCGAGATGCGCTGCGGCAACAAGCCGACCGACGACGGCAACTTCATCCTCACTGACGCCGAGCGCGCCGAGTTCGCAAAGGCGGAACCGGGCGCGGAGAAATTTCTCCGCCGCTTCACCGGCGCGGAGGAATTCATCAATGGCAACATGCGGTGGTGCCTCTGGCTGAAAGACGCCGCCCCTGGCGAGTTGCGAAAACTGCCGAAGGTGATGGATCGCGTGGAGAAAGTCCGCGAGTTCCGCGCGAAGAGCACCGCCAAGCCCACGCGCGAAGCCGCAGCACGGCCATCACAGTTCTTCTTCATCTCGCAGCCAGCGTCCGAGTTCATCGCCATCCCCGAGGTTTCGTCCGAGCGTCGCAAATACATTCCCATCGGATTCCTCACGCCCGACGTCATCGTCAGCAACAAGATCTACGTCATCCCATCGCCCGATGTTTTCCTTTTCGGCGTGCTCACGTCGGCGATGCACATGGCGTGGGTACATACAGTAAGCGGCAGACTTGAGTCTCGTTTCCAATATTCGGGGAGCATGGTTTACAACAACTTCCCCTGGCCCACGCCCACGCCCGGGCAGCGGGCGAAGGTGGAGACTGCGGCGCGGGCCGTCCTCGCCGCGCGCGAGGTGTTCATGGGGAGCGCGGGCTTCCAGCCCGCTGCGTTCGGCTTCCAGCCGGACGCGCCTGCGGGCATCCTGCCCGCGGACCTCCCGCGCGCTGGAAGCGCGCAGCCTTTCCGGCAGGATGCCGGAAAGAGCGGGCTGGAAGCCCGCGCTCCCCAGCGCGGGATGAGCACGCTGGCCGATCTTTACGACCCGCTCACCATGCCCGCCAAACTCGCCAAGGCGCACGCGGAACTGGATCGCGCCGTCGAGAAATGCTACCGCCCCGAACCCTTCCGCAACGACCGCGAGCGCGTCGAACACCTCTTCGCCCTCTACGAAAAACTGACCACGCTCTTCCTCACTCCAAAGACGAAGACCCGCAGCCGGCGAGGGGCCAGCGCTCCATCCCCACGCCCTCGCCGAGGCCGCACCCCCGGATTGCCATCTCAACAAGACCCGCAATAGACAGCTTATGCCGATTGACCCGGATCAGAAAGTTGGCCTCGACGAAATCGGCCCGTAGTCACGCTGCAAGCACGCCATCGCGATGGCCCGTGTGATTTTGCGCCGGGCGCGTGTCCCTTCAAGGCTCAGGCGCACCGCGTCGCTCTGCAAATTCCGCGGCGAGCTTCGGGCCGATGCTGCGCGGGCCGAGGGGGCGGCCTTCGAGGGTGGCGATGGGCATCACGCCGAGCCATGAGTTTGTGAGGAAGATTTCGTCGGCGTTCACGGCGTCCTCACGGCGGATGCGGCGTTCCTCGACTTTGCGGCGCTGGATGACCCATTCGCGCACGACGCCGGCGCGGCAGCCGGATTTGCGCGAGGGAGTGAGAAGGCGGTCGTCTTTCACGAAGAAGACATTTGCGCAGCACGCGGAGACGAGTTCGCCGAGGTCGTTGCAGAGCAGGGCCTCGTCGCATTTTTTCGCACGCGCCTGCGCGAGTGCGTCGGCGTTGGGCCAGTAGTTTGCCGTCTTCAGCCCGCCGAACATCGGGTGGTAGAATTCGTCGTGGAAAGTGATCTCCCACGAGTCCTCGCGCTCGGCTTCGCGCGGCTCGATGAGGAGGAACACGCGCGGCGCGGTGACGGGCGATGCGGGGCTGCCGTCGCCGGCAGTCACGTAGATGCGCGCGAAGCCGCTGATGCGCGCATTTTCAAAAACAGACTCGACCGCTGCGACCGCCGCATCGGGCATCGGGAAGTCGCGCTCGGCGCAGGCGGTGAGGATGCGCTGCTGATGCTGCGGCCAGAATTCAATCGCTCCATCGCGCACGCACATGCTCTCGAAAAGCGACATGCCGAAACGAAAGCCGCGATCGAAAATCGG
>JANXZI010000113.1 GCA_025355595.1 Spartobacteria bacterium | reverse complement strand
CTCACGAACGCGGGCGGGGGAACGCTGAATTTCGGCAGCCAGCCGAATGCGAACGGAAGCCTCGGTGCCCTCGAACAAATCACCGCGCAATCGCCGGTGAACACGCTCGCGATGCCCGGCGTCAGCGGGACGCAGACCCTCGTGCTCAACGGTGTGGCGCAGAATTTTTGCCAGGTTCCTTCGAGTGTGGGCGCGTTCGATTTCAGCAGTGTGATGTCCGCACCTTCCGGGCAAAATCTAAATGGAAACCTGAACGGAATCGTCCTCCCGGGAGCTGCGCCCGGCGGCGCGGCTGCGCTCACCTTTGATTCTCAAAAACTCAACGAATCACCGCAGAAGGAAAGCCCGCTCGGAGGGTCCATGCCGCTCACTTCATCCGCGGCGCTGCCCACGCCGATAGTCGCGGGGGCGCCGGAAACATTGGCGCCTGCATCGCTCGCGCGCGGGGCGGGTGGCGGCGTTTCGCTCGCGACGGAACGTGAAAAGGATACGCGGGCGCCGGGACTCGATGACAAAAGGCCGAGTGCGAATAACGCGGACCGCGAGGGGAAGCAGGCGGCGTTAAAAATGAGGACGCTCGCTGATGTCGCAAAAAAATCCGCCGCGCCGAGCAGCGAGCCTGGAGCCGGCGATGCTCCTGCCCGGGTTGGGAAGCCGATGAAGTCGCTCTCTCCGAAAACTGGCCGTGAGGGTGCGGGCGCGCCTGCACCGATGCCCGCGGACAAGAATCAGCCTGCGCCGACCGTGCGTGCTGCCGCGGCTCCTGCGCCGTGGGAGATTGCACCCGCACGTCCCGCCGTGGAAACGCAGGGACAGAATTACCCCGCTGCAAAATCACAGCCGACCGCGACAGCGCTGAACGCAGCGCGGACTTTGCGGAAAGCGGATGCCACGCAGGGCGGACGGGCTGCGGATGAGGCGCTCGCCGATGCGTCGGTGTTGACGAAGACCGGCGCGATCATGGCCTTGAACAACAGCATCAGCCGGCAGGTGGAGCCGCAGCAGATGCTTGGGCAGCAGAGCGCGGCGGTGTCGTCCATCATCCCGGAGACGGCGGAATTTCGCAGCCTCACCGAGGAGGGCGACGAGGGGCTGGTCGCGCGTTTCGTGCAGGACAAGCTGAACCTCATCTTCTGGGTGCGCCCGCCCGAGGCGCCGGAGATGGTGTTCGGTTGCCTCGTGGAGGCTGCGCATTTTTCCGAGCTTTGGAAGGATGTGCTCGGGCGGCATTACGCATCGTCACGCGGCGCGCGTGCGGCACTGGAGTCGAAGCCGGAATTTGTCCTCGCGCTGCTCGACGATCGCGGCAAGCCCGTGGCGGTGCAGCCTGCGGACGTAGGCGCGCGCGACTGGAAGCGCCCGTTCGTCGCGAGCGAAATCGGCGAGGCGCTGCCGCACTGGGAGGCCGCGCTGTATCTCGCGAGCCCGACGGCGCTGGCGGAAAGTGCGCGTGGGCTGTGGCGCACGCTCGCCTTCACCATCGCGGGCGCGGTGGCGCTCATCGCATTCGGCGGCTGGCTCGTGGTCGCGGATGCGCGCAGGCAGCTCGCGCTCGCGCAGCAGAAGACGGACTTCGTCTCGAACGTTTCGCACGAGTTGAAAACGCCGCTCACCAGCATCCGCATGTTTGCGGAGCTGATGCACGACCGTCCGCAGCCGCCGGAGAAACAGGGGCAGTACTTGCGCATCATCACCGTCGAGGCCGAGCGGCTCACACGACTGATCAACAACGTGCTCGATTTTGCCAAGATGGGCCGCAAGCAGAAGCGGATCGAAAAGAGGCCGCTCGATCTGCACGCGCTCGTCGTGCGGATCTGGGAGAGCCAGGAGCTGCACCTTCGCGAGGATGGCTTCACGACAAAATGGGAGGCCGCGCCGGGGCCGTATCCCGTGCTCGGCGACGACGACGCGCTCGCGCAGGTGCTCGTGAACCTGCTCTCGAACGCCGAGAAATATGCGAACGGAAACAAGGCGGTGGAACTTCACACCTGGCTGGACGACGGCTGGGTGAATGTCTCCGTGCTGGACCGCGGCATGGGGGTGCCGGAAGGCGACGGGAAGAAAATCTTCGAGGCATTTTACCGGGCCCACGATTCGCTCGCGAGCGGCATCCAGGGCAGCGGCCTCGGTCTCACGCTCGCACAGCGCATCGCGCGCGAGCACGGCGGTTTGATCGAACTCGACCATCGCGACGGCGGCGGGAGCCGATTCACACTGCGGCTGCCGCTGGCGGCGGGAAAAGTTGAGAGTTGAATGTCGAGAGTTGAGAGGAGATCCCGCACCGAACCATGAGTGCCAATTTTTCAGAATATGCCGCGAAGATCGGAAGACAGACCGTCCCGGCTGTCCGGACAGGCCGGAGGCCCGTCTGCCATGACCGGCGAGGACGCCTGTCTTCCGCGGCCTCTCAACCTTCAACCCTCAACTCGCAACTGCCTTGAAAAAACACATCCTAATCGTCGAGGACGACGCGCACATCCGGCTCGGGCTTTGCGAGGCGTTGCGCGCGGAGGGCTACGAGGTCACCGACTGCTGCTCGGGCACCGAGGCGCTCCCGCTTTTCAAGCAGCGCAAGCCCGACCTCGTGGTGCTCGACATCATGCTGCCGGGCAAGAGCGGCTACGATATCTGCCGCGAAATCCGCGCGACGAAGAGCCGCGTGCCCATCCTCATGCTCAGCGCGAAGGGGCAGGAGGTGGACAAGGTCGTCGGCCTCGAACTCGGCGCGGACGACTACGTGACCAAGCCGTTTTCGCTGCGCGAACTCCTCGCGCGCGTGCAGGCGCTGCTGCGCCGATCGGACTTCGCCGCTTCGCCCGCCACCGATTTGCCGGACGAGATCAAATTCGGCAAAGTGCGCGTGGAGACGAAGGCGCTGCGCGGCGCGCG
>JANXZI010000106.1 GCA_025355595.1 Spartobacteria bacterium | reverse complement strand
CTGGCGGAAGTGGTGCTGCTGCCGTCCGTCCGTGACGTAGATGATTTCATCCGGCGAGATTTCGCGGCTGCGGTAGTCGAGCGTGGCGAGATCGGTCGTGGTGTAGTTCGATGCGCCGTCGGCCTTCTGCACGAGCGCGGGAGCGGGTTTCCAGCCGTTCTCGTCCTTGATCAAAAAGGGATCTTCTTTCTCCGGCAGCGAGCCGTCGCTGAAGACGCACAGCGCGCCGTCGCTCTCGCGGGCGATGCCTTTTGCGACGAGGTCGGCGGCGATGTCGCGCAGCCACGGGTTGTAGAAAGATTCCCCGAGCGTGATGTCAAAGCGGATGCCGAGGCGCGCGTAGATCGTGTCGAACTGGAGCTGCGAAAGCCGGATCATCTCGCGCCAGATGCCGAGATTTTCCTCGTCGCCGGACTGGAGTTGCACGAGTTCCGCACGCGCGGCGTCGAGCGTGGCGGGATCGTTTTTGCAGCGTTCGTTTTGGATTTTGTAGATGCGCTCCAATTCGCTGATCGGATCGCGTTCGAGCGCGGGGCGGTCGAGCAGCGTCTTCCACGCGAGGCAGAGCATGCCGAACTGCGTACCCCAGTCGCCGATGTGATTGTCCGCGACGACCGTGTGGCCGAGGAAGCGTCCGATGCGTGCGAGCGAGTCGCCGAGGATCGTCGAGCGGATGTGGCCGACGTGCATCGGCTTCGCGACGTTCGGCGAGGAAAAATCCACGACGAGTCGGTGCTTGGCGACCAGCGGAACGCCGAGGCGATCATCTGCGGCCAGCGCGGAAAGATGCGCGCTGATCGTGGCGGGCTTCAGGCGGAAATTGATGAACCCTGCGCCGGCGATCTCGGGCTTCTCGCACAGGTCGTCTACTTGAAGTTTCGCGAGGATCTCCGTCGCGACCTGACGCGGATTTGCGCGGCGGGGCTTGGCGAGCTGCATGGCGATATTTGACTGGTAGTCGCCGAAGCGCGCGTCCTGCGCGGACTGCACGGTTACGGCGACACCACCGGTGTCACCGGCTGCGGCGGTGAGCCGCGATGCGAGGATGCTTTGGATGGTTTCCATGGAAAAAACGGGGCGTGCATTTACCCGCGCGAGCGGCGGAGGGCACGGAGAAAGTGGACAGGCATTCAGGGCAATCGCCTCAAAAATTGCGAGGCAGATCGCAGCCGGAAGGCCGCTGCGCGGGGCTGAACTTCTAACATCGAACGTCTAACACCAAACTTTTAGGGATCAGCAGCCACCATCAGACTGCGCACGTCCGGCGTTAAGAGTTCGATGTTCCCTGCTGATCCGGTGGCGTGACAAAAGATGGCAGTAGTGGAAAAGCGGCGAGGTGGAGCGTGACCTCCGGGAAACGCTTCGGAGGACGGCTGGCCAGCGCGAGACCGGAAACGCGCCCGGAGGTCGCGTTCCACCGGGCTGCGCGCGCTGGTGAGGGTTCTGTCACGCGAACGGATAAGCACAGGATGTTCGACCTGAGGCGTTGAGCCCGCCGCAGGGGTCTCGTCCCTGCTCCGAAGGTGCATTTTTTCGGCCGGGGCCGAACCGTGAAATCCCCGTACCGCAGATGGACGCAGGCGCGGGCGAAACATTTTTTCCGAATCCCGAAAAAAGATCGCCGATCCGTGTAACGAAACTTCGCGGGAAGTGTATCCGCATTTAGCCCCCGAATTTTCGATGCAAACTTTCGACTCTCAAAAAGCTCCGGTCATCCCGCCGTACTGCCTGTGGGTGTCCGGGCTGCTTTTGGAATCAGGATGTCGGGCGAGTGCCGGGCTGCTGCGGGTGCAGACGGTGCGGCAGTCGGTGGGGAACCGCCTGGCAATGGGGGACAAGGCGTCCGGTGCGTGGGGCGCACCGGACGCCAGCCCGCTCCAGGAAATGGCGGCAGGGCTGGCATCCCTCTGGGCGGGAGGCCGCGGGGAAGGTGCGGCGACCTCGCAGACGATGGGGGGAAGGGCGGCCGTGCAGCGGGCGGAATTTCTGGTATTCAGCGCGACGCCGCATGGGGACATGCAGGCGCGCGAGGTGAAAAATTCGGATGGTGCTGACGTGGCATCCGGAGAAACTTCCCCGGCGCATGGGAGGCCCAGCATGGGCGCCGGGGAAGCCTCCACTTTTGCAAAAACGGTGATGTTTACTCCCAAGCCGGAGCCGTGGGGCGGCGCGGGTGCCGCCAGCGGGCGCGGGCCCGAGCGTGATCGGACGCCGAGCTTTTTCAGGAAGCCTGTGGTATTTTCCCCGGCGCTGAGCCGGGTTCGGTGAGCCGCGATTTTTCCTGGTTGGGAAAATCACAGTTTCAGAGCTCCAAATGGCTCATGGCGACCTGAGGGAACGAAGCCTGAAATCATGTTCGGAACATTCGCCACTGACCTTTCTCGCCGCGCGGTGGACGCGCCCCGTCGGTGTGCAATGTGATTGAAAAACTCCCGCGCTGCTGCGCACACTGGCGCATGAGCGAACATCGCAATGTTCATTTCCCCACGACGCAATGGACGCTCATGGCCAGGTTGCGCAGCGGGGATCCCGGCGAGGCGAGGCGGGCGCTCGAGGATCTGATCGGGCAGTATCGCTACACGCTCTACGCTTACATCCGCCGCCGCGGGCTGTCGCATCACGACGCCGAGGATGCCCTGCACGATTTCCTGCTCCGCATGCTGAACGCGGGCGGGCTCGAGGAAGCCGACAGGAATCGCGGACGCCTGCGCGGTTTCCTCGGCACCGCGCTGGGAAATTTCATCGCCAACTGGCAGCGCGATGAGGCGCGGCGCGGGAGGATCGCGCAGGAATTGCCCGGAGATCCCGCAGGCTCCGAAGAGGCGCGCTACGCCCAGGAGCGCTTCAGTCTGGAGGACACGCCCGAGCAGGTCTTCGAGCGGAAGTGGGGCCATGCGCTCATGGTGCGCGTCATGGAGCAGTTGAAAAAAAAGTGCGACGAGCGCGGGAGGGGCGCGCTGTTTGCCGCGCTGCGCCCGGTGCTCATCAGCGGTGGCAGCCTGCGCGGGCACGATCCCGCGGCGATTGCCGTTAGTCTCGGGATGAGCGAGGGCGCGCTGCGCGTGGCGCTGCTCCGCCACCTGCGCGACTATCGCACCTTGCTCGAGGTGGAAGTGGCCCAGACTGTCGAGGATCCCAAGGAGGTGCCGGATGAAATCGCATATCTCATGTCGGTCTTCGGCGAGGGCCGCGGAAATCCCCCGATGGCCCGCGGCGCGCCGGTGAGTGAGTGACGGGAGGCTCAGAAAATCGCGCGGCGGCTTCATCGGATCGTGCCTGTCGTTTTTTTGAGAATGTCCGCGGCGGACCACTCGCAGGCTTTGACGCGAAACGCCATTCCCTGTCCACTCCGCGCCCGCCTGCCATGAAAATCTTCGCCCTCCTCGCCTGCTTCACCGCCATTCTCCTGGCCGCGTCGTGCGACACGAAGAAGCGCGTCGCGGAGGACGAGCCCGAGGTGAAATACGTGCTCTCCGAGGATCGCGGCAAGGCCGAGCATATCGTGCTGATGGTGTGGGACGGGATGCGGCCCGATCTCGTGAGCGAGGAAAATACGCCGAACCTCTGGGCGCTCGCGCAGCGCGGTGTGTTCTTTGCAAATCATCACCCCGCATTCCCATCCACGACGGAGGTGAACGGCACCACGCTCGCGAGCGGGCTGTATCCCGCGCACAGCGGCATCATCGGCAACCGCGAATTCCGACCGGCGATTGATCCGGCGAAAGGCGTGGCCACCGAGGAACTCGAGGTGGTGCGCAAGGGCGACGACCTCACGCACGGGAAACACATCGCCGGCGCGACCGTCGCCGAGACCGTGCAGCAGGCGGGCTTCCGCACCGCCGTCGCGGGGACGAAGGCCGTGGCCATCTTGCAGGATCGCGCGGAGGTGCGGAAGTCGCGCGCGGCCCGCGAATCCGTGGCCGTCTTTGCAGGCAAGAGCGTTCCCTCCGCTGCCGCAGGCGGGCTGATCAAGGCGACCGGCGAATTTCCGAAAAGCGTGAAAGTTCCGAACACCGCGCAGGACCGCTGGACGACCGGCGTGCTCACCGGCGAGCTGTGGAAATCCGGCGTGCCGAAATATTCCGTGCTCTGGATGAGCGACCCGGATTTCTCGCAGCACGCGTATTCCCCCGGCGCGCCCGAGGCGCTCGCTGCGCTCCGCAGTGCGGATGAAATGCTCGGCACCGTCGTCGCCACGCTGACGGCGAAGGGCGCGCTCGAAATGACGGACATTTTCGTCGTGTCCGACCACGGCTTCTCCACGATTTCGGCGTCCGCGGATGTCGCAAAGCTGCTCACCCATGCAGGCCTGCGCGCGCATTGGAAATTCACCGCACCGCCGAAAAAGGGCGACATCCTCCTCGTGAACACCGGCGCGACCTTGCTCATGTACGTCACCGGCCACGACGCGGCCGTCACCGGGAAACTCGTGCGCACACTGCAAGCCGCACCGTCCACCGGCGTGATTTTTTCACGCGAAAAAATCGAGGGCACATTCCCGCTCAGCGCCGCGCGGGTGGATTCTCCCGATGCGCCGGATGTCATCGTCGCGCCGCGCTGGAACGCGGAAAAAAACAAATTCGGCGTGCCGGGCACGCTCACCCAGGATTCTGCGAAGATGATCGGCATTGGGATGCACGGCTCGCTGAGCCCGTTCGATCAGACGAACACGCTCATCGCCGCCGGACCGGATCTGCGCCCCGGCTGGCGCAATGAATTGCCGAGCGGCAACATTGATGTCGCGCCCACCGTGCTCTGGCTCATGGGCATCCGCCCGCCGGCGAAGCTCGATGGCCGCGTCCTCTTCGAGGCCATCCGCGGACGCGAGTCTGAGGGTGCAAAGGCCGAGGAAAACCGCATGGAGGCCGCAACCGATCTCGGCGACGTGCGGTGGACGCAATACCTCCGCACCGCGACCTTCGAAGGCGTGACCTATTTCCTCGAAGGCAACGGAGAGCAGGCGGCGAAGTAGCGCATTTCAAGTAATCGTGGAGCCTGCGCTTGCACTTGGAGTGCGGTGGCAAGCGACAGCGCGACACCGCCTTCGGATGGGATTTCTGCAGGGCTTTTCTCGTCGCACGCAATATTCCGTCCGCCCGCGTTGCATGTCTCCGAAGGCGGCGTGGCGCTATCGCTTCCCGCCGCACTCCATGGGCCGCCGCTCCACTCGCGCGATTACGATTACTCTTAAACCGCTCCGGATCCGCTCAAAATCTGGCGCGCACGAGCGCCCACACGTGCGGCCCTAGCACGAGGGCGCCGATGATCGCCGCCGTGATCGCCGCCAGCAGCACCGCACCCGCCGCGACGTCCTTCGCGCGACCGATCATCTCGTCATGTTCGCGGCTGATGCGATCCGCGAGAAGTTCGAGCGCCGTGTTCGCAGCCTCCGCGATCCACACGATGCCGATGGCAAAGGCGAGCGGCACCCATTCACCGCGCGGGATGCGCAGCACGAATCCCGCGACGATCACGGCGACCGTGGCGAGCAGGTGGATGCGTGCATTCATCTGCGTGTGCAGCAGCGACACAATGCCGCGCCATGCGCAGGCAAAACTTTTCCCCCGGCCACGCCAGAAGCCTAATGGCGGCTCCGGCTTCATCGCATTTTAAAAGTCAGCGCGGACTCCGCGCTAGCCCTTGTGATCCCCGGCGGGTGCCGCGTGCTTTTCAGCCTTCACCGGGGCGGCGTCATGGCCGGTCACGGTCTCCGCGTGGCTGCCGCCCTTGTGCTGGTAGTGCTCGGGGAGGTTGTTGGCGGAGTGCTTTTCGCACGCGCCGAAGCCGAATGCGGCTGCGGCGGTGGCGGCGTAAAATGCGAGGCGTTTCATCGGGCGGGAAAGTAGCGGGCGGGCGCGGCTTGCCAAGCGTTTCGTCACTCCCCGCGGTATGAGCAGCGCGCGCTCGGCGTCTCGTGCACCACGATCTCCGCGAGGCCGGGAAGTTGCGGCGAGAGCTTCTGCCAAAACCACGCACACATGTTTTCGATCGTGGGATTTTCGAGGCCGGGAATTTCGTTCAGGTAGCCGTGGTCGAGCACCGCGAGCAGCGGCTTCATCGCGCGCGAGATGTCCGCATGATCGTAAAACCAGCCGGTCTTCGGGTCATTCTCGCCTTCGACGGAAACCTCCAGTTTGAAACTGTGCCCGTGCATCTGCCGGCACTTGTGCCCCTCAGGTGCGCACGGCAGCGTCTGCGCGGCTTCAAACAGGAAATCTTTTGTCAGTCGGACCTTCATTTTTTCAAATTTTGAATTGTGGGTTTTGCATTCTGAATTTCAGCGCGGCGGAGTACGGGCGCCGAGCGTCTGCCCTCCATTCATAATTCACAATTCAGAATTCAAAATTGCGAAGCGAAGACTCACACGCCCTTCAGCTTCGGGTCCCAGATGAACTTGTGCATCTGAAGCTGGAAGCGCGCCGGCACCTTGTCCGCGACCATCCACTCCACGATCTGGCGCGGCTCGATGCGGCTGAAAATGGGCGAGAAAAGCACGCAGCCGCAGCGTTCCGCGAGGCCGTGCTCGCGGACGCGGTCGCGTGACCACTCGTAGTCCTCGCGCGAACCGATGACAAATTTCACCTCATCGCGTTTTTCGAGATGCGCGATGTTGCTCCACAGATTGCGCGCGCACTCGCCGCTGCCCGGCGTCTTCAGATCCATGATGCGATGCACGCGCGGATCGATCTTCGAGATGTCGTGCGCGCCGCTCGTCTCGATGAGCACGGTCTTCCCCGCGTCGCAAAGTGCCGCCATCAGCGGCAGGACGTTCCTTTGCAGCAGCGGCTCGCCACCGGTGATCTCCACGAGCGGGCAGTCGAACGCGAGCACCTCCGCGATGACGTCGTCGAGCGTGCGCTTTTTCCCCTCGTAAAACGCGTACTCCGTGTCGCAGTACGTGCAGCGCAGGTCGCACGCCGTGGTGCGCACAAAGACGCAGCGCCAGCCCGCCCAGGTGCTCTCACCCTGGATGGACTCGTAGATTTCGTTGATCTTCAGCGTCGGCGCGTTCGTCATTCGGTGTGTCCAGCAATGAAGCGGTGAACGGCGCGGACAGCCACACGGAAAGTCTGTGCGAATGTGGTGGGTCGGAAATGATCTCAGAGGCGTGGATCGGACCGTAGGCGCGCTCGGGAGAGCGCGACGTGGGCTCCCGCCCACGCCTACTCGGTCCACGCCCATCGCTCGAAAATTCCTGTCAATCTCTGTCCGCCCCGCCATCTTGTGCGCCCATTTTCCATGTCCGAGAACCGCATTGATTCCACCTTCGCCCGCCTGCGCTCCGAGGGGCGCGCGGCCTTCATCGCCTACATCTGCGCCGGAGATCCGAATCTCGCCGCGACGCGCGCACTCGTCCCCGCACTGGAGCGCGCAGGCGTGGACATCATCGAAATCGGCGTGCCCTTCAGCGATCCGCTCGCCGACGGCGTGGTGAACCAGCTTGCCAGTGCGCGCGCTCTCGCGAGTGGCACGACGCTGAAAGGCGTGCTCGAATGCGTGCGCGCAATCCGCACCGAGAGCCAGATTCCCATCGTCTTCTACACCTACATGAATCCCGTGTACCGCCACGGATTCGACGCCTTCCTCTCCGACGCCGAAACCGCGGGCGTGGACGGAGTGCTCTTCCTCGATCTGCCGCCCGACGAAGACGAAGCCTCGCCCGAACTCCGCATGCACGGCCCGCTGAAACGCATCCGCCTCATCGCGCCCACGACTCCGCAGGAGCGCATCGCGCTGCTCACGCGCGATGCCAGCGGGTTCATCTACTACGTCTCACGTGAGGGTGTGACGGGCGAGCGCAGCGATGTCGTGTCGGGCCTCGTGGAGAGTGTTGCGGCGATCAAAAAGACGACACCGCTCCCCATCGCGGTCGGCTTCGGAATCGGCACGCCGGAGCAAGTTCGCGTCGTCGCATCCGCCGCGGATGCCGTCGTGGTCGGCAGCGCGATCGTGAAGCGCATGGCGGAATTCGGCAGCGATCCGCAGTTCGTGGAAAAAGTGTGCGCCTTCGTGAAGCCCCTCGCCGACGCCGCGCGCGTGAGACGCTAAAGTTCAGCGCGCTAATTCGACATTCGTCATCCGTCATTCGACATTCACCATCATGCCCGCCCTCTCCCACATCGCGCCCGAAGGCACGAATCTCACGCCCGAACAAATCCGCGCCTTCATCGCGAAGGCGTGCCCGCCTGATGAATTCCGCGGGAAGAAAGTGCTGCTCATCGTCCCCGACAGCACGCGCACGTGTCCGCTCGATGCGATGTTTGCCGGCGTCTTCGAGCAAATCGGCGGCGCGACCGCGGCGCTCGATGTGATGATCGCGCTCGGCACGCACCAGCCGATGAGCGAGGAGGCGATCTGCGAGCGGCTCGGCATCACGCTCGACGAGCGGCGCGGAAAATATGCGCGCGTGCAGCTCCTCAACCACGCGTGGGACGACCCTGCCGCGCTGCGGAAAATCGGCACGATCACCGTCGAGAAAAGCCGCGAACTCACCGGCGGCATGCTCGCGGAGGAAGTGCCCGTCGAGGTGAATGCGCGCATCTACGACTACGATCTGTTGTTCATCATCGGCCCCGTTTTTCCGCACGAGGTCATCGGCTTCAGCGGCGGGAACAAATATCTTTTCCCCGGCGTGAGCGGGCCGACGGCGCTGAACTATTTCCACTGGCTCGGCGCGCTTGTGACGAACCCGCTGATCATCGGCAACAAGTGGACGCCCGTGCGCAAGGTCGTGGACTACATCGCGACGCTGGTGACGGTGCCGAAACGGTGCTTCTGCATGGTCGTGACGCCCGGCGATCCCGCGCAGGGCGGCGGCGGCCTCGCGGCGCTCACGCACGGCGACCCCGTGAGCGCGTGGGACGCGGCGAGCGAAGTCTCGCGGCGCGTCCACATCACGTACAAGGAGCGCCCGTTTCACACCATCCTCTCGTGCGCGCCGAAGATGTACGACGACATGTGGGTCGGCGGAAAGTGCATGTACAAGCTCGAGCCCGTGATCGCGGATGGCGGCGAGCTGATCATCTACGCGCCGCACATCACCGAGCTGTCCGTCACGCACGGGCACCACATTCACGAGATCGGCTACCACTGCCTCGAGTACTTCACCGCGGACCTCGCACGTTTTTCAAAATTCCCGCGTGGCGTGATCTCGCACAGCACGCACGTCCGCGGCATCGGAAAGATGGAGAACGGCGTCGAGAAATGCCGCGTGAACGTGACCTTCGCCACAGGCATTTCGGAGGAAGTGTGCACGGCCATCGGTGTCGGCTACCGCGACTGGCGCAGCATCAGGAAGGGAGACTACGCAAACCGCGAGGACGAAGGCGTGATGCTCGTGCCCAAGGCCGGCGAGATGCTCTACCACCTCACGCAGCGCCCGTCGTGGGCGCGGGAGATGTAGCCTCGCCATTGCGCAAAGTGATTTGCTGAATCGCCCATTGCGCGTGTTCTGCGATGAGCGGATCGGGATCGGCTGCGGCGGTTTTCAGTGCGGGAAGAGCGTCGGCGGTGCCTGTGTTGCCGAGCGCGACGCACACGTTGCGGAGGAAGCGTGCGCGCTTGATGCGCTTGATCGGTGAGCCTCGGAACAGCGTGCGGAAGGCGCCGTCGTCGAGCGTGAGAAAATCGAGCAGTGGCATCGTGACAAAATCGCGCGCGGCGAAACGCGTTTCGCGCGACTGCTGTGCGAAGCGGTTCCAAGGGCACGCGTCGAGGCAGTCGTCGCAGCCGTAGATGCGGTCGCCGATGAGCGGACGCAGCGCCTCGGGGATCGGGCCTTTGTTTTCAATCGTGAGGTAGGAAATGCACAGGCGCGCATCGAGTTCGTGCGGCGCGGTGATCGCGCCGGTCGGACATGCGGTGATGCAGCGCGTGCATTTCCCGCAATGGTCGCGCATCGGCTCGTCGGCGGGAAGTTCGAGCGTGGTGAGGATGCTCGCGAGGAAGAGCCATGTGCCGAGCTTCGGATGGATGAGCATCGTGCTCTTGCCCTGCCAGCCAAGGCCAGCGAGTGCGGCAAAATCGCGTTCGAGAATCGGGCCGGTATCCACGTATTGCCGCTGCGCGCCGCCATGCTCTTGCAGCCACGCATCGAGCTGCCAAAGCTTCGGCTCGATGATTTCGTGGTAATCGTCGCCCCACGCGTACCGGGCCACGCGGCCGGCGGAAAATTTTGAATTTTGAATTTTGAATTCTGAATCCGGCGCGGGGTCGCGGTTCCAATAGTTCATGCCGAGCACGATGATGCTGCGCGCGCCGGGCAGGACGAGACTTGGATCGGTGCGGCGGTCGGCGTTGCGTTCGAGCCATGCCATGTCGCCGTGCTTTTCCTCGCCGAGCCAATCGTGGAATTCCGCGGCGTGCGGCGGCTTGTCCGCGGCGGCGATGCGGCAGACGTCGAAGCCGAGCGCGTGCGCCTCGGCGAGCAGTGCGGTCTTCAGTTCCGCTGCGTTCATTTTCGCTCAGGCCCGCATCCTCGCCGGCCAGTGAAAAAAGCGATGCGCCTCGTCCAGGATTTTTTCCGTCACGTCCTCGTGGCGCAGGCGGGTGCTGTCCACGGTGAAATGCGCGGCGCTGTCGTAGAACGGCTGGCGTGTGGCCATGAGATCGAGCACGCGCCTGCGCGGATCCTCGACTTGCAGCAGCGGACGTTCGGCGTTCCGCGACACGCGCCGGAAGATTTCATCGGGGTCGGCTTTCAGCAGAACGACGAGGCCGAGGGAACGCAGGAGCGGGATGTTGTCCGGCACCGTCACGATGCCGCCGCCGGTCGCGAGGATGTGCTGGCGGACGCCGCGGAGTGATTCGAGCACGGCGGTCTCGCGTTCGCGAAAATCCGCCTCGCCGTGCTGTGCGAAGATTTCCGGGATGGCCAAGCGCGCGCGCTCTTCGACGAGCTTGTCCGTGTCGAGGAAGCGAAATCGCAACTGCCGCGCGAGCATCCGGCCCACGGTGGATTTCCCGCTGCCCATGAAGCCGATGAGAATGATGTTCTCGGGCAGGTCAGGGTTTTGCGCGGCGTCGCTCATGCGGGGAAGATTCCGCGCCGGGCGGAAAGTGACGAGGCTTTTTCCGCGCCGCGCCGCACTCATCACTCGACACACCCCGCGCGCCGCCTTTACTCACGCCGCATGAAATCAGGCCCGCTTGTCGCTGTCATCATGGGCAGCAAGTCCGACTGGGAGACGATGAGGCACGCCGTGGAAATGCTGGAGCGATTCGGCATTCCCCACGAGGCGCGCATCGTCTCCGCGCATCGTACGCCCGCGCTCATGGCGGAGTTTGCGACCGATGCGGCGGGGCGTGGCCTCCACGTGATCATCGCGGGCGCGGGCGGCGCGGCGCATCTGCCGGGGATGGTCGCGGCATTCACGCATCTCCCCGTGCTCGGCGTGCCGGTGCAAAGCCGTGCGCTGAAGGGGCTCGATTCGCTGCTGAGCATCGCGCAGATGCCCGCAGGAGTGCCGGTCGGCACATTGGCAATCGGCGAGGCGGGGGCGAAAAATGCGGGCCTGCTCGCGACGGGGATCATCGCGCTGCACGACGATCGCGTGCGCAAAAAGTTGATCGCATTCCGCCGGAAACAGACCGCTGAAGTGAAGGCCCACAAGCTTCCATGAATGACGGACGGACGATTCTCCCCGGGGCCACGCTGGGCGTGATGGGCAGCGGGCAACTCGGTCGCATGTTTGCGATCGCCGCGCGGCGCATGGGCTACCGCATGCACACATTTTCGCCGGACAGCGATACGCCTACGGGGCAGGTCGCCGATCTCGAGACGAGCGCGGCCTACGAGGACGAGGCGGCGGTGCGCGCGTTCGCGAAGTCCGTCGCGGTGATCACGTTTGAATTTGAAAA
>JANXZI010000101.1 GCA_025355595.1 Spartobacteria bacterium | reverse complement strand
TGATCGCGATGTTCGCCGTCGCCGCCCCTTGGTTGATCAGCGTGATGTTCTTGGTCCCCTGCGCGATCGCATTCTGCCGCGCCACGCTGATGTTCCCCGTGTGCGTCGCGTCGCCGATGATGATCGTCCCCCCGCTGGTGAGCTGCCCAAGGATCGCATTCGTCACGTTGAACGTCTGCGCACCGTCCTCCACCCCGATCACCGCCGTCAGAACATTGGGCCGCAACTGCACATTGCCCCCCGTCCCCGCATTCACCGTCCCGCCCACCGCCAGCGCGTCCCCGCGCAAGAGCACGTTCGCCCCCGCCAGCGTGCCTCCGCCATTCGTCGTGTCCACGTTCCCGGTCAGCGTGAGCAGTCCGCCCGCCTTCTGCGTCGTCAAATTGATCGCTCCACCCTTCGTCGTGACATTCCCCGCACCCACCGTCAGCGCCCCCGTCGTCTCCACCACCGTGAACCCACCCGCGGCTGCGGCATTCGACCCGCTCACCGCCAACGTATTCGCTGCACCGACATCGCTGCCGATGTAGCTGATGGTCCCGCTCGTCGTGTTCGTCAGCGTCACCGCCTGCACCGTGCTCGCTCCACTCAGAGCGATGCCTGCCCCGGCCTTCACCACCAGCGCCCCGCCCGCTCCCACCGCAAGGATTCCCGTCCCGTTCACCAGTCCCGTGGACCCGCCGCCACCCGTCGTGTCGAGCGTCAGGCTTGCCGGCGCGGTCACGTTGTTGTTCAGCGTGATCGTCCCGCCCTTGGTCAGCAGCACCCACAGCCCGCCCGGGTTCGTCACGCCGCTCACAGCCCCGTCCGTCGAAATCGTCCCCGTGTGCGCCGCGTCCCCGATCGTCAGCGGGCCCGTCGTGGTGATCGTCTGAAGCTCCGCATTCGAGAGCCCCAGCCCGCTCGCTCCCGCGCCCAGCGTGATCGCCCGGCCCAGCGTGCTCGTGGTCACATTCACCGCGCCCGTGCCTGCGGTGATCGTCCCGCCCGCCAGCGTCATGCTGTCCGCGGTCAGCTTCACCGCCGTCGCGTTACCCGTGTTGGTGATCGTCCCGGCGGTGTTGTCCAGCGTCCCGGTCCCCGCATCAATCGTAACTCCGCCGGGCCCGGTAATCGTCGAAATGTTCGTCAGCCCCGTCGAAATCAGATTTGCCAGCCCTCCCGGCCCGGCCGTCACCACATTGCCCACCGTGATGCTGTTGCCGCTGTTGTCAATCTTCACCCCGGCGCTGTTCGAGGTCACCCCGAGCGCCGCAATGCTCAGCGTCCCGCCCGCATTCTTGATGTCCACCAGCCCGCCCGTCGCGTTCGCCACCACGTTCGTCGTGCCGGCCAAGGTGTTCGACAGCACGATCACGCCCGCGGAGGATTTGGCGTTCAGATTCGCCGTGGCCGTGGCCACCGGATCACCGGCAGCCCCCACCGCTGTCGCCGAGGCCAGGCCCAGATTGACCGTCGCCGCGCTCAACGTGCCAGATGCCGCCGACCCGGGTGTGCCGTCCATGATCGTTCCGGTCGCAATCAAAGTGATGGTGCCGTTGTTCAGAAGGCCCGAGGTCAGATTGCCGGTGATGGTGATGTTATCGCCCGCCGCCGCAGTGGCATCCACCCGCAAGGCACCGAGATTTGCATTCTGACTGATCCCGGCCCCACCCAGCGAGATCGTCCCGGTCTTCAGAAACAGATCGCCGCTCGTGGTATTCACGGCAGAAAGGCTGCCACCCACCGTGCCAATCTGAATCGGTGCCGCGGCAATGACACCGATTCCGTTCAGCGCAAAAAGGCTGAGATTCAAGGTGGCGTTCAACTTCCCCGCGCCGGTGTTCGTGATCGCATTGGTCACCGGGCTGCCCGAAGTATTGCCCAGTATCACGGTGTTGCCCGTCACATCGAATCCCGCCACGTCGATGTTGCCCGAAGTGATGAATTGCAAATTCTTCGACCCTTGCGCCACCACCTCATCCCGCCCCAAGGTGATCAACCCGGAACCGGTGGTCGAGCCTGTCACGACGCTCGTCGCGGTGATCGTGTCAAGTTCCGCATTCGAAATCTCCAGCGTGTTCGCCGTCGCATTCCCTGTGGCTCCGACAGCGATGGCATTCGTGGCCAGGCTGGGCTTGAGCGTTACCGTCTGACCGGTCGCTGTCACCGTACCACCGAGCGCCATCTTATCGGCGGAGAACGTCACCCCGCCGACACCGGTCGCAGTGACCGTCGTGCTGTTGGTCAGCAGTTTTTCAAGCCCGTCGAGCCTCACCGCCACCGTGCTTGCGCCCGCATTCACCGCTTGGGACAGCGTCACCGCCCCCGTGGTTTCCGTCAGGCTGATCGCCGTGCCTGAAGAACTCAATCCGATCACAGTCGTGTCCACCGTCGTAACATTCAGGGTGCCAACAATCGTATTCCTCACCGTAATACCCCCGGCCGAAGTCGCAGCCGCAAGGTTTGTCACCGCCGTGTTCACATTGACCGTCCCGCCTGCCACCAAGGCAAGCGATGTACCCGTGAAAAGGCCCGCACCGCCGATGCCCGCTCCGCTCGTGAGGCGCAGCGTCGCCGGCACCGACGAAATGGCCGCCGTAATGGAAATCGCGCCGCTGCTCGCATTGCCCACGCGCAGCACTCCCGTTGTCGCCACCGTGCCGAGTTCGGCATTAGACAGGCCAAAGGCCGGATCCAATATCGTGCCGAGATCGATCGTGTTACCCGGCGTCTTTTGCTGCAACGTCACGACTCCCGTGCCTCCTTGAATCGCCAGCGGCGTCAGGCCCAGCACCATCTTATCCGCCGTCAAAGTCACCGCTCCCGCTCCCCCGCCGTTGGTGATTTTTCCAACAATGACGGTGTTGGTCACTGTGCCGGTCCCCGCATCAATCGTCACTCCACCGGGACCGGTGATCGTCGAAGAGTTCGTCAGCCCCGTCGAGGTCAGGCTCACCGCGCCAGCACCGCCTGCCGTGATGACATCATTCACCGTGATGTCTGCCGTGTTGTTCAACGTCACGCCAGCGGTCGTCGAAGTAACCCCGCCACCCGCGGCGAGCACGTTCAGCGTTCCTCCGCTGTTAGCAATGTCCACCAGCCCGCCCGTCGCGTTGGCGACGACGTTGGTCGTGCCGGCAAAGGTATTGGACAGCACCAGCGCGCCCGCGGAGGATTTGGCGTTCAGATTCGCCGTGGCCGTGGTCACCGGATTACCCACAGCTCCCACCGCTGTCGCCGAGGTCAGGCCGAGATTGACCGTTGCCGAGGTCAACGTGCCCAACGTTCGTGTGATCGTGCCATTCGCACCGGCGTTGAGGGTGATCGCGCCGCCCGCACCCGGCGCGGAAATGTTCCCGGCTATCGTCAGCGAATCCGTCGCCAAGTTCGTCGCATTGATCTGGATCTGACCTGTGCTGCGCTCGAGGATCGGCGCGCCCGCCCCGCCAATCGTGATCGTCCCGGTTTGAAGCGATATATCCCCCGCAGTCGCCGCGGTCTGGTTGTCAGCGGACAGGTTCCCGGCGACGGTGCCAATCACGATGGGTGACGCCAGCGTGCCGATGCCCTTGGTCGCCGTGAGCATCAGATCGCCGGCATTCTGAGTGTTTAGCTTGCCCGTGCCCGCGGCCTGGGTGATCGCCCCGCCCGCACTCAGCGTCAGGTTCTTCGCCGTAAAATCATTGTTGCCCGTGATCGCGATGTTCGCCGTCGCCGCCCCTTGGTTGATCAGCGTGATGTTCTTGGTCCCCTGCGCGATCGCATTCTGCCGCGCCACGCTGATGTTCCCCGTGTGCGTCGCGTCGCCGATGATGATCGTCCCCCCGCTGGTGA
>JANXZI010000087.1 GCA_025355595.1 Spartobacteria bacterium | reverse complement strand
GCTCGGGAGAGCGCGGACGCAGACTTCCGCCCGCGCCTGCTACGGCGCGATTTTTACCGACGGCATCGCGACTTCCAGCTTCTCGATAACTTCGGGCTTGGTCTTCGCGCCGATCTTGAACTGCGTGAGTCCGCGCAATTTCCTTCAGGTCGCGCAGCGCTAGCACGCGTGTCTGCCCGTCTTGAAACATGCGCCGGAAAATCTGCATCCAGCGCGCACCGATGACGAGCGGAAAATCCCCGGTGTTCCGCGCCGCTGCGGAAATGCTCGGCTCGCGGATGCTGCACCACGCGATCTTGATGCAATGGCACCGAGACGCTACGCTCCACGGGATGATGACGATTCCCCCGCCCTCGTGGACTGCCTCGCTGATTGCGTCGCTCGCTTTCGCCATCGCTGCGTCCGCCGCCGACCAGCCCGGCACTTCAGCGAAGACCGGGGAGACGCCGACTTTTGAAATCACGAGCAAGGTCGCGGGCACGGTGAAGGTGACTGAAGAGGACGGCGCGACGGTGGTGACGATTCAGGGCGGCAACGGAATCGGCAACGCGACGATCCGGCGAAGCGCGGCGCAGTGGCCGACGAAATTCGTCGTGCGCGCGCGGCTCGGTGGGCTGGAGCATTTTGCGATCACGAGCGGCGGGGTAAAGCTGGCAGCCTCGGCCCTCAGTCACAGCGGGAACATGCAGCTCCTGCATCTGTGGACGGACGGAAAGGAAGGGCCCCAACTCGGGAAGGACAGCAAATTCTGGATGGAAATCCGCACGCTCGACGCGGATGGAAAACCGGTGCAGGGGCTGCCGCCAAAAGGTGGATGCTTCGAGATGACGATCCCCACGGCGCTTCTTGGCGATGCGAAGGAAGTGCGCTTGGACTGGATTGATTTCTATCGGTGATGGGAAGCCGACAAGGATGGACATTCCCCTCGCACAGCGGCATCTCACTTTCCGAATCCCCATGAAAAAACTTCTCCTCTCCCTCTGCGCGTTGGCCGCTGCATCCGCACACGCCGCCGATGCGAAGCGGCCGAACATCGTCTTCATTTTCTCGGACGACCACGCGTATCAGGCCATCAGTGCGTATGGCGATCCGCGCAAGCTCATCGAGACGCCGAACCTTGATCGCATCGCGAAAGAAGGCATGAGGCTCGATCGCTGCCTCGTCACGAATTCCATCTGCGGGCCGAGCCGCGCCACGGTGCTGACCGGGAAATATTCGCACAAGAATGGCTTCCACAACAACTCGAACAGCAAGTTCGACGGCTCGCAGGTCACTGCGCCAAAGCTGCTGCAGGCGGCGGGATACCAGACAGCGGTCATTGGAAAATGGCACCTGATCAGCGACCCGACGGGGTTCGACTTCTGGCAGATTCTTCCGGGGCAGGGCGTGTATTACAATCCACCGATGGTGCGCAACGGCGAGCGGATCAAGAGTGACGGCTACGTGACGGACATCATCACCGATGCGTCGCTCGACTGGCTGAAGCAGCGCGACAAGTCAAAGCCCTTCCTCCTCATGTGCCAGCACAAGGCGCCGCACCGCGAGTGGGAGCCCGCGCTGCGCCATCTCAACCACGACAAGGATCGCAAATACGACGAGCCGCCCACCCTTTTCGACGACTACGCAGGCCGCGGAATCGCGGAGCGTGAGCAGGACATGACGATCGCGAAAACGATCACGCCGCGTGACATGAAGCTCGTCACACCGGGCAATCTCACGCCCGAGCAGAAGAAGGAATGGGACGCCTATTATGAGCCGCGCAACGAGGCTTTCAAAAAGGCGGACCTCACCGGGAAAGAACTCACGAGTTGGCGCTACCAGCGCTACATGCACGACTACCTCGGCTGCGTGAAGGCCGTGGATGAAAGCGTGGGCCGCGTGCTGAAGTATCTCGACGACGAGGGCCTCGCGGAAAACACGATCGTGATGTATTCCGCCGACCAGGGATTTTTTCTCGGCGAGCACGGGTGGTTCGACAAGCGCTGGATCTTTGAGGAGTCGCTGCGCACGCCGCTGCTCGTGCGCTGGCCCGGCGTGACGAAACCCGGCAGCGCAAGTGCGGCGTTGGTTTCCAACCTGGATTTTGCCGAGACGTTTTTAGACGCGGCGGGCGTGCCGGTGCCGGCGGAAATGCAGGGCCGAAGCCTGCGGCCGATCTTGGCGGGCGCGACGCCGGCCGACTGGCG
>JANXZI010000083.1 GCA_025355595.1 Spartobacteria bacterium | reverse complement strand
CCGCAAAACTCGTGCCGGCAATCTCGAAGGATGCCGCCGTTGCCGGTGCAGGGCCGTGGGTCGAGCGCACGTATCGAGCGTTGCTCAGTCGTCCGCCCGCCGAAGCGGAAAGACAGATCGCGCTCGAACTTCTTGGCAACGATCCGAAGCCCGAAACCGTCGCCGATTTTCTCTGGGCACTCGTGAACCTTCCCGAATTTCAACTCATCAACTGAGCAGCACCGCTTGCCGCCGTGCCGCACCAGCGCTACTTTTCACCATGATCACAGCAATCGAACAGCACGAGCACGACCTTGAAGAGCTCGTGCAGATTGCGCGCGCCGGGGAGGAAGTCGTTCTCACAAGGGATGGACAGGCCGTGGCAAAAATCACCGCGTTGCCACCTTCAATTCCGGGACTCGTCACCCAACTCCGAACCGGAGAGGGGCTCCAACCTGGCATTCCGGGGATGAATATCGCCGCCAAAAATCGGAAACCGTCGCCGGAGGCGCTTAAAAAATGGATGGCTGAGGCTGCGGCCGCGGCAGCCGCGGCAGCCACGGGCAAGCCGGGAATGACGACCGAGGAAATCATTGACGACATTCGTTCGGAGCGTTGCTGATGAGCTATTGGGATACGAGCTGCCTGATCAAACTTTACGTCGTGGAATCCGACAGTGCGATGTTCCGGCAACATGTTCAGACCCGGGGTGAAACAGTCACGAGCGGTGAATTTGCCCGGATGGAGTTCATGGTCGCCGTTCTCCGGAAAGAGGCTGTTGGGGAGATTGCTGCAGGCTCGGCAGACCGGCATCTTGCGCATCTCGATCTTGAAATCCAAGCTGGCAACTGCCTGCTGACGATTGTGGACGAGAGTGTGCGTGTTGAATTCGAGGACGTGGCCAAACGGTGTTTCTCGCAGACCCCGCCCGTTTTCATCCGCATACTTGATGCGCTGCACATTGCCGCCGCGCGCATGGCTGGCGAGACGGAAATTGTCGCGACTGACAAGCGTCTGCGCGACGCCGCGACACTGCTCGGCTTCCATCTTTTCCCCACATCCACGCCATGACTGCTCATTCCCGCCGCGATTTTCTGAAGACCGCATCCGCAGCCACACTTGGTGCGCTCGCTGCGCGCGAGGCGCAGCTTTTCGGCGAGCCGCTGGAGAAAATCGCGCCGCGCGCGGACTGCATCATCGTGCTGTGGATGGCGGGCGGGATGGCGAGCACGGAGACTTTTGATCCGAAGCGTTACACGGCTTACGAGAGCGGCGTGGAGTCGAAGCGCGTGCTCTCGACTTTCCCGAGCATCCCGACGGCGGTAGACGGCATCCGTTTTTCCGAGGGGCTGGAGAAAATGGCGTCGGTGATGGATCGCGGGACGCTCGTCCGCACGCAGCAGGGGGCGGACCTCGGATTCATCCTGCATTCGCGGCATCAGTTTCACTGGCACACGGGCTACGTGCCGCCGCAGAGTGTCGCCGCACCGCACCTTGGCGCGTTCATGGCAAAGGCGCTCGGGCCGCGCGATCCGGCGATGCCGGCATTCATCAATATCGGGCAGCGCTTCGATCTCGGCGAAGGCGAGGAGCTGAAGGCGTTCACGACGGCGGGATTTCTCGGCAGCGAATTCGGGCCGTTCAATATTCCGTTCCCGCATGAGGCGGCGACGGCGGTGCGCCCGCCCGCCGGGATGACGCCGGGGCGTTTCGAGGATCGGAACAAATTTTACAAGCGTCTGCTGGAGGCGAGTCCGGTCGGAAAATTCGGCAGCACTTTCCAGCGCGAGAGCTTCGTGCGCGCGATGGACAACGCGCACCGGCTGCTCGCATCGCCGTCGGCGAAGGCGTTCGATCTTTCACTCGAACCCGCCGAGAGCGTGGCAAAATACGTGCCGCCAGGCTTTGATCCGAAGAACATCAACTCCGCAAAGCAGAACCGCGAGGGCGACTACGAGGCGGGGACGATTGGGCGTTTCGGGCTCGGCTGCCTGCTCGCGCGGCGGCTTGCGGAGGCGGGCGCGCGCTACATCGAGGTGACGACGGAATACATCCCGTTCCTGAATTGGGACACGCACGAGGGCGGCCACGCGCGAACGGTGAACATGAAGAAGATGATTGATGCGCCCATCGCGCAACTGATCCTCGACCTCGAAGAGCGCGGGCTGCTCAACCGCACGCTCATCGTGCTCGCCAGTGAATTCAGCCGCGACGCGCTCGTCGAAGGCAAGCCGGACAAACCGGTCAAAGGCCAGGTCACGCAGCCCGACGTGATCGAGGAAGAAA
>JANXZI010000077.1 GCA_025355595.1 Spartobacteria bacterium | reverse complement strand
TCGGAGCAAGTTTGATGACCGGCGCAGGTGGCACGACTGGCGCGGGTGGCACGACCGGCACGGGCATTGGAGTCGGCGGGACGGCTGGCGGTTTTGGTTCCGGTGCGCCGACCGGAGCGGACGGAACAATCGGTGCGGGAGGCGGAACTGGCGTGACGGGTGTTGGCTTCCGTCCGGGTTTGACGATCGGCGCAGGCGGAGGAGCAGGCGCGACGACCGGGGCCGGGACCGGCGGAGTGGAAACTGCTGGAGGGGCAGGTAGTGGAGTCGGTGCCGGCAGCACCGGCCGACCCGGACGTCCAGGCCGCAGCCCTCCCGGCGAATTGGGACTCGCGGGCGCAGGCTGAACAGTTGGCGGCAAAGCACTTGGCGGCACCGATTGCGAAACGGGAGCCGCGGCGCGCGGCGGTGGCGTCGGCGGCGCAGCAGGCACTCCCGCACGCTGCCTGCCTTCAAATTGGCGGGCCTCGTTTGCATTCCGTTCGCGGATGCGCGCCTGCATGTCTGCCGGGACATCCTTCCAGCCGCGGTTCACATCCTGAGTCTCCTGGGCTTTCACCACTTTTGGTTTCGACTGCATCTGGTGGATGAGCGCGGGCGCGAAAATCGAGAGCACCCCCGCAGCCGTGACCGCAGGATGATCGTGCGGATTTCCGGCCTCGATCCGGTGAATCCTCAAAATCGGCGGCGGTGCCGGGGCCGCCGCGCTCACGACTGAAAGACTTGGCCCCTCATTCACGATCACCGTCTGCTGATTCACCTGCTGGTAGCTGATGTTCGTTACGTTTGTCGTCTCATGGACGATGCGCGCATTCCGATCCGAATCCACGAACCGCCCCGCGAACGAATTGCCGCCGAGAAAACTCCGCAACGCGACGAACATGTAGCTGCCTGCGCCGATGTCGTAATACTCGTCCACCGCGGAGTTGAATCCATTCGTGCTATATGCCTCCGGCGGCAGCGGTGCCCAGCCGATGTAGTCTTCATTCCAGCGCCACGCGACCCACGCCGGCGCCCATTCGCTGCCGGGCACCCACACCCAGCCGCGGTTGTTCATCCGCATCCATCGCCCATAATGATACGTCGCCCAGCCAAAGGGCTCGTTTGACTTCCACGCCCAGCCTTGGTCCGTCCGCAGCCACACTCCATCCATGTACGGACGCCAGCCGCGATTCGCCGCCACGGTCGGATGGAAGACGAAGCCGAAGCCCTCCACTTCGAGCCAGTCGCCATACGGATCGAGCTGATCGTAAAAAAGATCGAGCGTCCGCCTGTCGGCAACCGGTCGGGCTTCGCGCGTGCGCGCCCGTTCGCGTGCCTCGGCCTGCTGCCGCGCCGACATCGCGCGCGCGTCCGCGATGCGCTGCTCCTCGGCCTTCAGCGCTTCATGCCTGAGGCGGAACCGCTCCGCCTCCGCTGCCTTCTGCGCCTCAGTGAGCTGGGCCATCTGTGCGTCGAGCGCGGCGCGATCGGCGGCGAGTTTCCGAGCGGCCTCGTCGTTTGCCGCCACTTGCTGTGCGGCGAGATTCTCGGCCGCCTTCAGGTTCGCCGCACGCTCCTGTTCATCGAGTCGCGATTGGAGTTCGGCGTTCTTGCGCTGGAGATCGTCCACAGGCGCATTTTTCTGATCGCATCCGGCGATCATGAGAGCCAGTGCAGTGCAGAGGAGAAAATATGTTTTCATTGATGGATTAAAATAGACGGCGTGTTCGACTGGAACGCCAGCGCCCTATTCGATCTTTCGGTCCGCATCCTTGCATCGCGGCAAACGCGCGATTGGATGCCCCCATCACCGCCGCGGATGTGGAGGATGCAGGCTCAAGGTATGCACGGTGAGCCCGAAAAACGACGCGCCTTACGTCCGCGGCAGGCTCAGACCTCGAATGCCTTCCGCACGAGTTGTGCCTGTTCGAGATCGCTCACTTTTTTCGAGCCGACCGCTGTGCTTGCCGCCTCGTCGCGACCGGCGTAGTAGGCACTCTGCCCCGCGAGGTGCCTCAGGTGCGGCGCGATGAAGCGCCAGGCGCCCATGTTCTCCGGCTCTTCCTGGCACCAGACGAATTTTTTCGCCTTCGGATATTTTGTGATCGCCTCCGCGATTGCCTTTTCGTGCAGCGGGTAGAGCTGCTCGACGCGCACGAATGCGGTGCGGCTGATCTGGTTTTCGTCGCGGAATTTCACGAGATCGTGGAAAACTTTTCCCGTGCTGAAAATGATGCGCGTCACGTCCTCACGCTTGCAGTTCAGCGACTCGGTGCCATCGAAAACTTCGCGGAAACGGCCCTCGGTGAAGTCGCTCAGTTTCGACGCGGCGGCTTCGAGGCGCAGCATGGATTTCGGAGTCATCAGCACGAGCGGCTTGCGAAATTCG
>JANXZI010000050.1 GCA_025355595.1 Spartobacteria bacterium | reverse complement strand
ACGCGGACGTGGCTCTGCGCGCCGAGGTGGTAGATTTCCTCGGGGCCGATGCGGTCAATGAGGCGCGTGAGATTCAGCGAGTCGCAGAGGTCGCCGTGGTGCAGGAAAAGGCGCACGCCATTGATGTGCGGATCCTGGTACAGGTGGTCGAGGCGCGCGGTGTTGAACGACGAGGCGCGGCGGATGATGCCGTGGACTTCGTAGCCTTTTTCAAGGAGCAGGTCGGCGAGATAGCTGCCGTCCTGTCCGGTGATTCCTGTGATGAGGGCTTTTTTCATTGCGGATTTCGGATTGTGGATTGCGGATTGGCTGCTCTGCCAGCCTTTTCATTTTTCCGGGCGGTGTTGATGGAAGCGACAATCATGGAGAGGATTTCGATTCCCTCCTGGCGGAGCTGGGTGATGCGTTTTGGTTTCACGCATTCGGTCGCGACGAGAAGATCCATCCAATAAACGGACTCGTCTGCTTCCTCCTCGACGATGCCTAGCTTTGAAATGAACTCCGCCCGCGAACGCCCGCGGTTCGCCGCCCGGTAATTCGCACCGACGGATGCGGACGAACGCAACAACTGCTTTCCATATTCACGTGCGACCGGATCGGTCTTTGCCAATGCCCGGGTCAGGCGCGCGCAACGCACTGCGAAGTCGAAAGTCCGTTTGGAAAATTCTTCCTTGTTCATAATTGCGCACGGTCACAGCGGAAGCTGCGAAGCGGAATCAATCCGCAATCCGCAATCCCTCAGGCCGCATCCTTGTCCTGCTTGCGGCGGATGAGCGGCGTCTTCTTTCCCTCGACGACGGCGCGGTTCACGGTGACTTGCGCGATGTCCTCGCGACTCGGCACGTCGTACATCACGTCGCGCATGACTTTCTCGAAGAGCGAGCGCAGGGCGCGCGCACCGGTGCCGCGCTTCACGGCCTGCTCGGCGAATGCGCGCAGCGCGTCAGCCGTCACGCTCAGGCCGACGCCCTCCATCGAGAGGAGCTTTGTGTACTGTTTCACGAGCGCGTTCTTCGGCTCGGTGAGGATGCAGACGAGTTCGTCCTCGGTGAGCGGATCGAGCGCGGTGACGACGGGGAGGCGGCCGATGAATTCCGGGATCATCCCGAAACGCAGCATGTCCTCCGGCTCGCAGTGCCGGAGAAGTTCGCTCGCGGGAATGTCACCCTCGCGGATTTCCTGCTCGGTCTTCTGCGCGACGCTGAAGCCGAGCGTTTTTTTCCCACGGCGCTTCTCGATGATCCGCTCCATGCCGACGAATGCGCCGCCGCAGATGAAGAGGATTTTTTCCGTGGAGACTTGGATATACTCCTGCTGCGGATGCTTGCGCCCGCCCTGCGGCGGGACATTGCAAGTCGTGCCCTCGAGGATTTTCAGGAGTGCCTGCTGCACACCCTCGCCGCTCACGTCGCGGGTGATGGAGACGTTCTCAGTCTTGCGTCCGATCTTGTCGATCTCGTCAATGTAAACGATGCCGATCTCGGCGCGCTTCACATCGTAGTCCGCCGATTGGAGCAGACGCAGGATGATATTTTCCACGTCCTCGCCGACGTAGCCGGCCTCGGTGAGCGTCGTCGCATCGGCGATGCAGAAAGGAACGTCGAGGATGCGCGCGAGCGTGCGGGCCATGAGCGTCTTGCCGCTGCCCGTCGGGCCGATGAGCAGGATGTTGCTCTTGTCAATCTCGACCTCGGAGAGCGGGTCATTGCTGCCGCCGATGCTGGTGCCAATCGTGCTGTTGTGGAGGATGCGCTTGTAATGATTGTGCACCGCAACACTCAGCGTCTTCTTCGCGGACTCCTGGCCGATGACGTAGTTGTCGAGCTGACGGCGGATTTCTGCGGGCTTCGGCACGCGGAGCTGCGTGCTGGTGCGCTTGGCCTCCTCGGTCAGTTCCTTGTCGAGGATGCCCTTGCAGACATTGATGCACGAGTCGCAGATATACACGCCCGGCCCTGCGATCAGCTTGCGCACTTCTGCGTGCGACTTGCCGCAGAACGAGCACATGGTGAGATTGGAAGCGCGGGCCATCGTGCCTTCTATAAGCGGAATCCGTTCCCGTTATCAGTCGTTTTTTGACTTCGTGAGTTCGGCGAAGTTTGGGATGTCCTTTCGCGAGTTCACCACTTCATCCACGAGGCCGTAATCCTTCGCCTCGCTGGCGCCCATGTAATAGTCGCGGTCGGAGTCGTCGTGGACCTTCTTTTCATCCTTCCCGGTGTGGTGCGCGAGGATTTTGATGAGTCGCTTCTTGAGCTTGAACATGTACTCCACCGTGCGCTCGACATCGCTCGCCTGCCCCTGCGCGCCGCCGCTCACCTGATGGATCATGATGTCGCTGTTCGGCAGCGCGTATCGCTTGCCCTTCGTGCCTGCCGCGAGCAGCACCGCGCCCATCGAGGCCGCCATGCCGATGCAGTACGTGTTCACATCCGGCGTGACGAACTGCATCGTATCGTAAATCGCAAGGCCCGCCGTGACACTGCCACCCGGGCTGTTGATGTAGATGTGGATGTCCTTCTTTGAGTCATCCATCTGGAGGAAGAGAAGCTGGGCAACGACGATGTTGGCGATCCAGTCATCAATCGCCGTGCCGATGAAGACGATGCGATCGCGCAGGAGTCGGTCGAAGACGTTGTGCCCGCGTTCGCCACGTGCGTCCGTCTCATAGACGCCGGGGACGATGGGCCAGTTTCCTTGTGGGGATTGGATGCGACTGTTGGGTTGGATGATCATGGGTTAGGTTTCAAAAAATGAGCGCTCAGTTTTGCAGAATGCGATCCTCGATGGAGACGATGTGCAAGGCATCTACGACCTGATCCACATCGTTCTCATCCACGACGACCACGATTCCCCTTCCGATCGCAATGAATTCCCGGTGCGGCACAGGAATCTTGCGTCCGTCTGTCAGGTGCAATGTGAATGGCTTGAAGACAGTATTTAGCCTGTTGCGAATGGGATCGAGATTCATCATAGCCGGAGTGTTCGTGCCTTGCGCGCAAACGGTCAAGGGTTCTGCGCCTCGCCCTTCGCGGCGGAAGCTTCGGCCGGCGCGGCTTCGTCCTTCTTTTCCGCCACCGCTGCCGCGGTGACCGCGGCCTGACTCGCGACAAAATCGAGCGCCTTCGCCGTGACGAGTTCCTCGCGGATCTGATCAATGGCCCCGCGCTTCTGGAGTTCCTTCACCATCTTGTCGAAGGTCATCTTCGAGCGCTGCGCGAGACCCGCGATGCGGCGGCGCATGTCCATTTCCGTCACGGTGATCTTCTCCTTCTCCGCGATGCGGAGCAAAATGAACGTGCCCTTGATCCGCTCGCGCGCGCTCTGTGCCGCGCTGCCCACGAGGTCCTTCTCGTGCTCGCGCAGGATTTCATCGGCCACGCCGCGCTCCTGATTTTCCTTCACGATTTCATCGAGGATGTTCTGCGTCTGCTGACGCACGAGCGTCGTCGGGAGTTCGCATTCCACCTTCGAGGTGAGGTGCGCCATCACCCTGGTGCGCTTCGCCGCGTCGGCCTCGCGCTGTTTCTGCCGCACAAGTTCCTCGCGCGCCATCGTCCGCAGTTCCGCGAGCGTCTTGCCCTTCGCGATGTTGCCGGCGAACGCATCATTCACCTCGGGCAGCACGCGCTCCTTCAGTTCCTTCAGCGTGACCTTGTAGTGGATCGTGCTGCCCGGCATCCCTTCGACTGGGAAATCCGCGGGCACTTCCACGTCAAACTCACGCAGCTCGCCGATGTTCGCTCCGACGAGATTTTTGCAGTAGCCGGGAAAGAACGCCTCGTCCGTCATCTTGATCCAGAAATCCTTGTTGTGCGAAAGCGGCTTGCCGGCCTTCGGGAATTTCACATGGACCGGCTCGCCCTCGATCGTGCCGTCGTAATCAACGACGACGTAATCTTCCATCGCCGCGGCCCGCGCCGGCGTCACATCCGGGAAATCCGCCTGCTGCTCGCGCAGGTTCTCGATGGACTCGTCCACGTCCGCATCCGTCACCTCCGTCGCGGGCACGCTCACCGGGATACCCTTGTAGTCCGGCACGTCGAACTCCGGCTGCAGCACGAGCGTCGCCCGGAACTTCAGCGACTTGTCATCCGCCCACTCCACGTCCTCGATTTCCGAGAGCGAGAGCACGCGCAGATTGCGCTCCTTGATCGCGTCGCGACACGCATCGCTCAGCACCTGCCGCGTCACTTCCTCGCGAATTTCCTTCGTAAATTTCTTCTCCACCACCGCGCGCGGCGCCTTGCCCTGACGGAAACCGGGGAGCCGCGCCTGCTTCGTGTACTGACTCGTGATCTCGCCCATTTTCTTCTGCACGTCGGGTGCATCCACCTCGATTTTGAGGTTGGCGAGACAGTTCGGAAGAGTTTCAAAGGCGACGTTCATGATGGTATTTCGGTGTATTCGGGCGAGTTAAAGGGCGGCGAAAGTAGCGGTCTCCGCGCACTTGCCAAGCGGGGAGTTCGACGAAATGAAAATGCCTCGCACCACCACGCTACGCTCCGCGCAAAATGTCCAGGCGCAGAAAAACTGTTGCATTCGGAACCGATGCACGCTTTTCTCCCGGCCCCGAAAATTGCGCACAAACAAATAGCGCTGTTGGTCCTCGGACTCCGGCCGTCAGGCCGCGGGTCACATGCGCCGAGGGTAACCCAGCGACACAAGAAAAATGCTGAATGATGAGTGTTGAATGCTGAATGGCTCCGCGTCCCCACGCGACGACCCATTCCTAAATTCAAAATTCAAAATTCAAAATTCAAAACCATATGTCAGTACGTCTAGGCCGCTTCGAATTGCCAAAATTGCCCGTCATGGACGAGGCATCCGCCACCGCAAACTACGCCAAATTTGTGGCCGAGCCCTTTGAGGCCGGTTACGGCGTCACCATCGGTAACGCGCTCCGCCGCGTGCTCCTCAGCTCCGTCGAAGGCGGCGCGATCACGAACGTAAAGATCGCTGGCGCGAACCACGAATTCCAGACGCTCCCCGGCGTCGTCGAGGACGTGACCGACATCATCCTCAATCTCAAGCAGGTGAAATTCAAGTGCGCCGACCACGAGCCACGCACGCTTTCCATCAACGTGAACAAGGAAGGCAACGTAACCGCCGGCGACATCCAGGAAGTCACCGGCGTCGAAGTCGTGAACCGCAAGCAGATCATCTGCACGCTCGACAAGAAGACGAAGTTCGAGGCCGAACTCACCGTCCGCGTCGGCCGCGGCTTCGCCACCGGCGACGAGAACAAGTTCGCGGACATGCCCATCGGCGTGATCCCGATTGACTCGATCTTTTCGCCCGTCACCCGCGTGAAGTACGCTGTGGAAAACACGCGCGTCGGCCAGCGCACCGACTACGACAAGCTCCTCGTCGAAGTCTGGACGGACGGACGCATTGATCCGAAGCAGGCGCTCATCGAGGCCAGCTCGATTCTGCGCAAGCACATCGAGCCCTTCTACAATTACGACGAGGCGCTTGTGGCATTCGACGAAACCGCGCCCGCGCAGAACCAGGAAAACCAGAAGATGAAGAAGCTTCTGAACATGTCCGTGAACGAGATCGAACTCTCCGTCCGCGCGGCAAACTGCCTGAACAATGCGAACATCACCACCGTCGGCCAGCTCGCGCAGAAGTCCGAGCAGGAGATGCTGAAGTATCGAAACTTCGGCAAGAAGTCGCTCAACGAAATCAAGGAAAAGCTCACCGGCCTCAGCCTGTCACTCGGCATGAAATTCGAGGCCGGCCTCGTGGACATCACCACTGCCGAAGTGCGTCCCGCGACGGAAGGCTAATCCCGCCATCGAAGGCTAAACTGAAAACCGGAACACACTGAAATGCGTCACCAAAGAAAAACCGTCAAACTCGGCCGCACGCAGGGACACCGCAATGCGCTGCTCTCGAACTTGGCCGTCAGTCTGATCGATCACGGGCAAATCAAGACAACCGTCGCAAAGGCGAAGGCTGTGCGGCCGTTCGTCGAGAAGCTCGTCACCAAGGCCAAGACCGGCACGCTGCACGCGCGCCGCATGGCCCTCGCCGACCTGCGCCACAACGAAATCGCCGTCCGCAAGCTCTTCACCGAGATCGGACCGCTGAATGCCGAACGCAAGGGCGGCTACACGCGCATCGTGAAGCTCGGCATGCGCCGCAGCGACGCCGCCGAAATGGCGATCATCGAGTGGGTGGACAAGCCCGCCGTGATCGTCCCCGAAGCCAAGCCGACCGCCGCAAAGGGCAAGGCCGCGAAGTCCGCGAAGGCTGAAGCCGCCGCCGAAGCCGCACCTGAAGCAAAAGCCGAAGGTGAAGCGAAGCCCAAGCGCGCCGCGAAGAAAAAGAAGACCGAAGGCGAAGCGGAAGCCTAAGCCGAAGTCTCACACAACTCACCCAAGGGCGGACCTGCGAAAGCGGGCCCGCCCTTTTGCTGTGGCACAGGCATCTTGCCTGCGAGGCCAGCGGGCATCCTGCCCTCCGTCTGGAAGAAAAGAGGGCAAGATACTCGCTGAGCCAACAGCCGGGACGGCTGTACCACATGCCCTTTTGCTTTCCGTAAGCGAGATAGCTCAGAGAAGTTCCAGACCAGATCAATTTTTTGAGCTTTATAGCCGGGGTGCGGCGCAGCAAACGGAGCCATTCAGAAGATTTTTGCGGCGGCAACCGACAGGGCTGCACGAGCGAGAATGTTCAACACGGTCGCGAAGCCAAATTTTAACAGCAGAGCTTGGTGAGACGATCGGCAAGTTCCATTTTCAAACCTCCAGAACTCCATGCCCACACTCAGTGAAATCATCGCTGTCCTGCCGATCATTGTCTCGCTGATCGTCATCGAAGGCCTGCTGTCCGTGGACAACGCGTTGGCCATTGCAGCGCTCGCTTAACACCTCCCGAAGCACAGCGCGCGCTGAAGCTCGGGATCATCGGCGCGTATCTATTTCGCGGTCTCGCGCACTTTTCCTTTTGATCATCATTACGAACCCGTGGGTGCCGCGCAAGACGCTGGAGCGATCCGGAGTGCTGGAGCCGGAGTGGGAGGAAGGCACACGATCACAGCACCGTTCGGGGCTGAAAAACCCTAGTGTTCGCGGCGTGCGCGAATTGTCGCAAGGCACCCCATTTTCCCAAAACACCCTATGAAAAAAACAACCCTCCCATTCCTCCTGCTTGCGCTCACCGGCTTCGCCTTCGGCGCGGACAATGAGCCGCCCGCGGGCTTCACAGCGCTCTTCGATGGCAAGCAAGTCTCCGCTTGGTACGGCTGGGGCACGCGCGATCCGAAGGATCTGCTCGCGCTGCCACCGGCGGCGCAGGCCGAATACAAGAAGCACTCCGTCGAGGGCGGCACCGATGCGAAAGGCAAGGCGAGCACCGACCACATCAACGCGCATTGGAAAGTGGAAGGCGGCGAACTCGTGAACGACGGCAAGGGTCTCTACCTGACGACCGGCAAGGACTACGGCAATTTCGAACTGCTCGTTGATTACAAGATGCTGCCAAAGGGCGACAGTGGCATCTACCTGCGCGGAGTGCCGCAAGTGCAGATCTGGGATTTCACGGAGACCGACGCAGGCGCAGTGAACCTCGGAAAACCCAAGGGCTCCGGCGGACTCTGGAACAACGACAAGGGCTCAGCCGGCAAGGATCCGCTCGTGCTCGCCGACAAGCCTCTCGGGGAGTGGAACCACTTCCGCATCGTGATGAAAGGCGACCGCGTGACCGTGTGGCTGAATGAGAAGCTCGTCGTGGACAACGCCGTGCTCGAAAATTATTTCGACAAGAAGACGCCTGCCGACAAGCGCGCGCCGATTGCCGCCAAAGGCCCCATCCAGCTCCAGACGCACGGCAGCGAAATCCGCTGGAAGAACATCTTCATCAAGGAACTTCCGTAATCCGCGACTGGCACTTCGCCACACACACTTCATCACTCCCCTCTTCCTATGAAAATCATCCGCAACCTCATCCTCGGGTTGGTCGCTTCGCTGACCGCCTTTGCACTCACCGCCGCCGACAACGATGGCTTCGTCTCCGTCTTCAATGGCAAGGACTTCACCGGCTGGGACGGCCCCGTGGACAACTATGATGTCAAGGACGGAGCCATCGTCTGCAAGCCGGGGAAGGGCGGCACCATTTTCACGAAAGAGGAATACGCTGACTTCGTCGTGAAGCTGGAGTTCAAGGTTCCCGCGGGCGGCAACAACGGCCTCGCGATCCGCTACCCCGGCAAGGGCAACACCGCGTATGAAGGCATGTGCGAGATCCAGGTGCTCGACGACAATTACGAAAAGGTGAAGGGCAAGATCGATCCGCGGCAGGCGCACGGCTCGGCCTACGGAATGGTGGCCGCCAAGCGCGGCTTCCAGAAGCCGATCGGCGAGTGGAATGTCCAGGAAGTCACCGTGAGGGGTTCGACGATCAAGGTCGTCCTGAATGGCACCGTCATCCTCGACTGCGACCTGAGCAAAGTGGATATGGAAACCGTGATGGCAAAGAGCAAGCACCCCGGCGCGACGCGGACGAGCGGCTCCTTCGGCTTCGCCGGCCACAACGATCCGGTCGAGTTCCGGAATATCTTCATCAAGAAACTCTGACCTCCGCTTGGAAAAATCACGAAGATCGCGGGCGCACAGCTCGCGCTTTTTTCGTGTAGCGTAGCTCTCAAGAGCTGCGCCAAAGTGGTGCGCAGGTCTGGAGACCTACGCTACGTTTTTGAAGATGAACCCTCTCCGGTCGCGCTGGCTTCTTGAAGACGGCCTCGCATTTCTCAACCACGGCTCGTTCGGCGCATGTCCCCGCGTGGTAGTCGAGGAGCAGTCGCGCCTGCGCGCGGAGATGGAACGCAACCCCGTCCGCTTCCTCTGGCGCGAGGTCGAGGCAAGCCTCGACGCGGCGCGCGCGGAACTCGCGCGCTTCGTCGGCGCGGATGCGGAGGAACTTGCGTTCGTGCCAAATGCCACGACCGCCGTGAACTCTGTCCTGCGTTCGTTCGAACTCCAACCGGGCGACGAACTCGTCACCACCGATCACGGCTACAACGCGTGCAACAACATCCTCGCCGAGTGCGCGCTGCGCTCGGATGCAAAAGTGATCACGGCGCGTATTCCGTTTCCCATCGCCGGGCCGGAGCAGGCGCTCGCTACCATCCTCGCCGCCGTCACGCCACGCACGCGGCTCGTGCTCGTGGATCACGTCACCAGCCCGACAGCGCTCGTGCTCCCCGTCGAATCCATCATCCGCGAACTTGAACCACGCGGCATCGCCGTCTTCGTGGACGGCGCGCACGCACCGGGAATGCTCCCGCTCGATCTGCGCGCGATGCAACCGTCGTATTACACGGGCAACCTGCACAAGTGGGTCTGCGCCCCGCGCGGTGCAGGCTTCATTTTTGTGCGCCGCGACCGGCAGCAGGGCGTGCATCCCGCAGTGATCAGCCATGGCTACAATACGCCGCGTGCGGGCCGCTCCCCGTTCCACGACGAGTTCGACTGGCAAGGCACGCTCGACGTCACCGCATGGCTGACAGTTCCCGCGGCGATCCGATTTTGCGAAAGCCTCCCCCCCGGCGGCTGGCCCGCGCTCATGCGACACAATCACTGTCTCGCACTCACCGCGCGCCGACGACTCTGCGAACGCCTCGGCCTCGAGTCGCCGTGCCCGGACACGATGCTCGGCTCGATGGCCACGCTTCCCCTGCCCCACGCATTGCAGGAAAAAAATGCAGGCGAATCGCGCGCCGTCATCGCACGTTTCGATCCGCTGCAATCCATGCTGCTCGATCAGCACCGCATCGAGGTCCCGATCGTCCGCTGGGGCGCTCCAGCGCGACGCTGGTTCCGCATCTCCGCGCACGCCTACAATTCGCCCGACGAATACGAGCGCCTCGCCGACGCACTCGTCGCGGCGGCAAAATCAGCGCACGCTTGACCAAGATCAATGGATGCGACGCGGCGTCTTGCCAGTATTTTGCAAAACCATGAAACGCGCTTTTCTGTTCCTGCTCCCATTTTTGCTCACCACCGCCCGCGCTGAGGATTTCCAGGGCGCGGACCATCCGCTCGAATACGATCACGAGCCGCTCAACTATTCTGCGAGCCAGCCGCATGATCCCGTCTCCGTCGTTCAGCAAAAGATCCTCAGCGGTGAACTGAAACTGAAGTGGGACGAAAAATTCGGCTACCTCCCTGCGGTGCTCGAAGCGTTCGGCGGGAAAAAATCCTCGCAGGTGCTCGTGATGTCGAAGACCTCGCTCCAGCGCCGTCTCATCTCGCCGGAAAATCCGCGCTCCGTCTTTTTCAGCGATGACGTGTACATCGGCTACATCCCCGGCGCGCCCGTCATGGAGATCTCATCCGTGGACCCGCTGCTCGGCGGCACGTTCTATTTCCTCGAGCAGGAGCAAGTGCGGAAGCCGAAGTTCACCCGCAGTAACGACTGCCTCTCGTGCCACGGCGGGCAGCGCACGCTCGGGGTGCCCGGCCATTTCGTGCGCAGCGTGCCCACCGACGCGACCGGCGAAATGATCACGCTGGAGGAAATCCGTGACATCACGCAATGCACGCCCCTGAAGGATCGCTGGGGCGGCTTCTACGTCACGGGCCGGCACGGATCGCAGCCTCACCGCGGAAACCTGATCGGCGAAAAGGATCTCGAACGCTTCAAGGAGGAGCCGCTTTTCAAAGGCAACATCACCGACCTCTCGCCGTACTTTGACACGACGAAATACCACGGCAGCGGTAGCGACATCGTCGCGCTCATGGTGCTGGAGCATCAGGTCCACATGCACAACTACGTCGCGCGGCTGAACATCGAGGCGCGGCAGATGCTCGCCACGTACGGGCACGTGCGCTACATCCGCTCGCAGGTGGATGCGTTCCTGCGCTACCTGCTCTTCACGGAGGAATTTCCGCTCGCTCAAAAAATCGAGGGCAATCCTGATTTCGTGCGCGACTTCGAGGCGCGCGCCATGCGCGACTCAAAGGGCCGCAGTCTGCGCGACCTTGATCTGAAGACGCGCCTCTTCAAATACCCGTGCAGCTTCCTCAT
>JANXZI010000043.1 GCA_025355595.1 Spartobacteria bacterium | reverse complement strand
ACTGGCTCGACCGTGAATAGTTCGACGCGCAGCATCGTGGCCGAGGGATGGTTTGCAAAATTCGTCACCTTCACGCTGCTGCATGAGCCGTATCACGGCGTGCATCACTGGCGCAGCGGGCTCCCGCATCCCGAGCTGCCGCAGCACGCCGCCGCGCTCGTTCCGAGCGTGCCGGAGGAACGCCCGCCATTCCGCAACTACCGCTCCGCATTGCGCGACCTCTTCATCCATCTTCCCGACCCGCGCGTCGGCGCGCAGTGGCGGGGCGTGAAGCGAATCACGCGGCAGGAAACTGCGGCACAAGGGGTGAACTGATGGCGACTCCGATTCCCATGGCCGCCAGCACGGATCGCGTGTTCGAGGCTGTCGCTCTGAAAAAGGAATACGACGACGGTACCGTGAAAGCGCTGCGCGGAGTTGATTTTCACATCAATCAGGGCGAGTTCGTCGCCATCGTCGGCCAGAGCGGTTCCGGAAAATCCACGCTGCTCCAGATGCTCGGCGCGCTGGACCGTCCGAGCGCGGGCACGCTGAAGTTTCGCGGCACTTCGCTGGCGGACCGCGCGGACCTCGCGGCGTTTCGCGCGCTCGAGGTCGGGTTCATCTTTCAGGCGTTTCACCTCCTCCCGACCTTCACCGCGATCGAGAATGTGCAGATACCGATGTTTGAAACGAAACACTCCGTCTCGGAGCGGCAGCAGCGGGCGATCAAACTGCTCACCGCGGTCGGACTCGCCGAACGGCTGCACCATTTTCCGTCGAAGCTTTCCGGCGGCGAACGCCAGCGTGTCGCCATCGCGCGCAGTCTGGCGAATGGCCCGTCCGTGCTGCTGGCCGATGAGCCGACCGGCAATCTCGACAGCGAAAACTCCGACATCGTTCTCGATCTGATCGTGCGTCTCCGTCGCGAGCAGAACATCACGCTCATCCTCGTCACCCATGACATGGGCATCGCCCGCAAGGCTGAGCGCGTCATCACGATGAAGGACGGGCGAATCATTTCCGACGGGCGCAACGAAACCTCGCAGCCGGACTGACATGCCACTTACCCAGCTCAGGCCCATGGAGGCGGTGGTCGCGCTCTGCGCGGAAGGCTCGCACGAAACGTCCGAGGCGGAATCGCGAAAACCTGCTGGCCCTGATGGAGACCGCAAATTTCTGCAATCCGAAGCTGATCGGCTCCGGGCACATTTATGACATCGAGGTCCATGAAAAAGGGCCAGCTTAGCGGCGACGCAAACCCCCACAGCACGATCTCCCAATGACTTTCTTTACCGTCGTGGTGCGTGGACTTTTGCGGCGGCCTGTCCGCACTGGCCTCACCCTTGTTGGCATCTCTATCGGCATCGCCGCGGTCGTCGCGCTGGTCGGCATGGCTTCGGGCTATGAAAAGGGCATCGGGAAGCAGTTGGACGTGATCGGCATTGATGTCGTGGTCAGTAACATGAGCGGCGGGATCCTGCCGAAAGTTTACGAGGCCTCGCTCCAGGAGCGGATCGCGAAGCTCCCGCATGTCGCGGACACTACCGCCATCCTCATGCAGATGCTGAGCATCGAGGACGCACCGATGATGATGGTGTCGGGACGGCAATGGGGCGGGTTCGCTTGGGAAAAGCTCAAGCTGATCGAAGGCCGGATGCCGCGCGACGGGACGGAAAAGGCGGTGGTTCTCGGCCGTCTTGCGGCAGAGGTGCTGAAGAAAAAGATCGGCGACAAAGTGCAGATCGAGGCCGACGAGTTGCCCGTGGTTGGCATCGTGGATGGACAGGCTTTGGTGGAGAACGGCGCCATCATCCTTTCGCTCCCGGTCCTGCAGGAAGTCACCGGGAACGAGGGCAAGGTGAACTTCATTGACATCCGCCTGACTCCCAAGAGCACGAAGGAGGAGGTGACGCGACTCTGTGAGCAGGTGAAGGAAATTTTCCCCGCCGGCCGGGCGATGGTGGCGAGTGAAGTGGTCGGCACGAGCCAGGGATTTCGCATCGCGCGGGCGATGAGCTGGAGCACTTCGATCCTCGCCATCGTCGTCGGCGTGCTCGGCGTGATGAATACGATGATGATGACCGTCTTCGAGCGCACCCAGGAGATCTGCGTGCTGCTCGCGATCGGCTGGAAGCGCAGCCGGATCGTCCGCATGGTGCTGTGGGAATCGGCGCTGCTCGGCTTTCTCGGCGGACTGTGCGGCGTGGCCATCGGCGTCGTCGGCGTGAAGCTGCTCACCACGCTGCCATCCATCCGCGGAATGCTCGAGCCAGACTTGAACCCGCGCCTGCTCGGCACTGCCGTCGGCATTGCGGTCGTCGTCGGTCTGGTCAGCGGACTCTATCCCGCGTGGCGGAGTTCGCGACTTACACCCAGCCACGCACTGCACGGCTGACGAAACATCAGGGCACACCGCTCCATTGCTATGAAACCATTCCACCTCGCTGCCGCCCTGGGGTTCGCACTCGCTTTCATTTCATCCGCGGCGGAGCCCACCGCGCCGATGCCGGCGGGCGAACTGGCTGCGCGACTTAGCGCACTTCGCCAGAACGGCACGTCGTATGTGCGCGTGAAAATGGACATCAACGGCGCGAAGAAGGAAGCGCTGCAGCTTCAAATCAAGGAGCGCCGCTCGAAGACCGCGACCGATGTCGTGTATCAGGTGCTGTGGCCGAAGGAGCGGAAAGGCGAATCCATCCTGCTTCGGAAGAGCGGGGCTCGCGCCGCCAGCGGTTCGATTTTCATTCCGCCGAATACACTGCGCGTGATCGACGATCTCAAGGCGCCGCTGCTCGGCAGCGACCTTTCGTATGAGGATCTCGTCGAGGATTTCTTCGCGTGGGAGCGGCAGGCGATCGTCGGCACTGAGGCCGTGGGTGGAGTGAACTGCCAGCTCCTCGAATCAAAACCGGGCAAGGGTGAACGATCGAGCTACGGCAGCGTGAAAAGTTGGATCGACACCCGGCGCATGGTCCCGCTCCGCGTCGAGAAATACTCCGGCTCGGGGCAACTGATCCGCCGCATTGATACCACGCGCGTGGTCTCGGATGCCGGCCACCACATTCCCGCGAATCTCACGGTGAGCGGGGCGCGGCAGGGTTCCTCGACTGAACTCGACGGCACTCGCATCAAGCACGGCGTGGCCTTCACGGATCGTGATTTTACCACGGACGGCATCAAGGAAATCGTCACGCCGCGCGGCTCACAGGACTAGCCATGTGCGGGATCGCTGGCGTGATTGATTTGGTCGGTGAGCGGACGGTGCCAGACGACGTGGTGCGCCGGATGGCGCGTGCCATCGTGCATCGCGGGCCGGACGAGGAGGGCTTCCACTTTGGGGCGGGCATCGCGCTCGCATCGCGCCGACTCAGCATCGTCGGGCTGGCGGACGGCCAGCAGCCGGTCACCAATGAGGACCGGAACATCCACGTAGTCTTCAATGGCGAGCTATTCGATCATCTGGATAGGCGGCGGGAACTGGAGGCACGCGGTCATCGTCTGGTGAAGCATTGCGACACGGAGATCATCCCGCACCTTTGGGAGGATCTTCGCGAGAGCATGTTCGAGCGACTGCGCGGGCAGTTTGCCATCGCGCTGTGGGACGAGCGCGCGCGGCAGTTGACGCTTGGGCGGGATCGCTTCGGCATCTGCCCGATCTACTGGACGCGGCAGGGCGACTGGTTGCTCTTCGCCTCGGAAATCAAGGCGCTCCTCGCCTCGGGCATGGTGCCGGCGAAACCCGACCGTCGCGGCATCGATCACGTTTTCACATTTGCCGCCATGCCGGGCCCGCGGACATGTTTCGAGGGCATCCAGCTCCTGCTCCCCGGTCATTTTTTGCAGATCACGCCCGCCAACGAACGCGGCGCGTCGTCCGTGATCAGCGAACGCGCTTACTGGGAGATGAATTTTCCCGATCGTGGCGATGAGGATCCGGGGGACGACCCGAAGCGGCTCGTGGATGACTTCGAGAAGGTCCTGCTCCAAGCGGTCGAGGAACGCCTGCGCGCCGATGTGCCGGTGGGCGCATATTTGTCCGGCGGCGTGGACTCGAGCATGATCGTGGCGATGGCGTGCCGGATCAAAGGCCCGGCGATCAACACGTACACCATTCGTGTGGATTCGCCCGAACTCGACGAACTCAGCGCGGCTAATCTCACCGCGAAACACGTCGGCACCAAGCCGCCGATTGTGCAAGAGTTCCGCAAGAGCGACGCGACCGAGACTTATCCTCACCTGATTCGCGCGGCTGAGGCGCCGGTGGTTGATACCTCGTGCGCGGCAATGCTTCAGTTGGCCCAGCGGGTTCACGCTAATGGGCAGAAAGTCGTCCTCACGGGAGAAGGATCGGACGAATGGCTCTTGGGTTATCCGTGGTATAAATTGGCCAAGCTAATCAACTATCTCGATGTGCTGCCCGGTGTGCGGCTCAGCGAACTCGCGCGACGCAGCTATCTTCGTCTCCACGGCGTGCCGCAGTATCCCCGCGCATTCCGGCAGCACACAGAGGATTTAGTCGGCGGTCCTAATGCATGGATTGATGCCTATGGGCTGCTCGGACTTTCCAAGCTCCGCTTTTACTCCGAGCAAATGCACGAAGTGCGCGCCCAGTCGGACCCGTGGGGCGAACTGCAATTCCCGCTGGAGCGCGCGAAGCGCTGGCATCCGCTGAACCGCGGCGTCTGGGTCGCGGGCCGCGTTACGCTCGCCGGGCTTCTGCTCCAGGCAAAAGGCGACCGCGTCGCGATGCACTCGTCGGTCGAGGTGCGCTATCCGTTTCTCGACGAGGAGGTCTTCGATTTCCTCGCGCGCATTCATCCCCGCTGGAAGCTGCGCGGATTTCGCGACAAACACCTCCTGCGTCTGCTGGCCGAACGCTGGGTGCCGAAGAGCATCGCGCGGCGGCAGAAGGTCATCTTCCGCGCCCCGCTGGACAGCTTCCACCTGGACCCCGAGCCCGCGTACGTCGCGCAACTTCTGAGTGAGGAATCACTGCGCCGCACCGGCTATTTCGATGTCGCCGCTGTGCATCAGTGGCGGAAGGAATTCCGGAATATGCGGCCCGGCTCCATGCCGCGCCTGTCCGTCGAGATGGGCCTCGCCGCCGTCGTTGCGACGCAACTCTGGCACCATCTCTATCTCGACTCAAACCTCGCCGAGCTGCCTTAGCTGGACCGCGGCGGCCTGCTTACTGAAGTTTCTTCAGCAACTCACGTCCACTCGCTTTTGTTTCCGGATCGTCCTTTTCCGTGTTCGGAAGCGCAAGTCCCCTCATGATGGATTTCCGCGCATCGTCATCGCGGCCCATTTGCTTGTAAGTACGTCCAAGCTCGATGTGGTGCATGAGCCGGGTCGGTTTGAGCACAATCGCCTTTTCAAAGCACCGCACCGCGTCCGCGTAGGTCGCCGGCGGCAGACTTCCATAGGCTACCTTCGCCAGTGTGCGTTTGATACCGCTGACCTCAGCGACCGCCAGATACCAGCGGCCTAGGACCTGCCATGCCAAATCATTCGCAGGGTCGAGTGCGATCGCCTTTTCGGCAGCGGCCTTGATGAGAGGCGAGTTGGCAAACTGATCCTTGCTGCTGAGAAATGGGGTCATTTTCCCGTAGCTGATGGCCACCGCGAGTTGAGCCTCCGGATCATTCGGTGCCAGTGTGGCAGCGCGCTGCGAAAAGAAAACGGCCACGGTGCCAAGCTGGACCTTTTCCATCCGGTTTGGCGCGTCACTCATCAGATGGCGGTACTGCTGAGCAATGCGCACCAGCAGCCGCGGGTTTTTCGGGTCCAGCTTTTCCGCCGGCAGAAAACACTTCAGCGCATCGGCGCTCTGGAATTTGGCACTGAAGGCATCGCCTTTCTGGATCAACTCCGCCGCCGACTCCGCAGCGCTTGCGGGGTTCGCGAAAAGAAGCATCCCGGCTGCCGAAAGTGCATGGAGGAGAAAGATGGGGCGCATGTTTTGACGAGGTTTGGACCGGCCGGATCACCATGGTTCGCAACTCCGCCGTCCGATGGCCTCATCGGAATCGAGATACTGCCACGCACTTCCAGTTTCACCGCAAGAAAATCGCCCCTCTCGGCTCCAACTCGCCGCGTGAGCGCCCTCCGTTAAGACAAAACCCCAAATCCATTATCCAAACATCCTACCTTCCAGCCCATTGACCCGACTGATTCGCTGAGCTTGACGGACACAACCGGGAAATGGTCCAGGCGTCTGGCGGAGCAGGGGAGTGAGGGCCTGACCGGAATGCGCCGGCGGCTGCGCCCGTTGTCTCTTTTCCCTTTGACCCCCAGTGGAAACAGGATTGGGTGGCGACCATGAATGAATACGGTCGACGAATGTGTGGATTGTTCCTTCCCGCGCTCGCGGCAGGAGCCTTGCTGAGCAGTTGCGCGGCGCCTCCGAAGCCTATTTCGACGAAAAACGTTTTCATCAAGTACTGGCCGCCCGCGGAAAACAGCGGGCGGGTGCGCCTGGCCGTGAAGGACAACATCGACGTGCGGGGCGTGATCACCACGGCCGGTTCAAAATACCTCCTCGAGACCAGGCGTCCCGCGAAGGAGGACGCCGAGTGCCTGGCGGTCGCGCGGGAGCGAAATGTGGAGATTATCGGCAAGACAAACCTCTCGGAATTCGCGGTGTCGCCGTCGGGTTTCAACGATCATTTTGGCACGCCCATGAATCCCTTTGACCGCAAGAAAAAGCTGCTCCCGGGCGGCTCCTCCTCGGGCTCAGCGGTGGCCGTGGCCAGCGGGCTGGCGGATGTGGCCTTCGGCACGGATACGGCAGGATCGGTGCGCGTGCCCGCGGCGTGCTGCGGAGTGGTCGGACTGAAGACGACGCACGGCCTGATCTCGCTCAAGGGGATTTTTCCCGTGGAGCCGAAGCATTTGGACACCGTTGGGCCGCTCGGTCGGGACATCGCACACACTGTCCAAGGCATGGACCTGCTGCAGCGCGGATTTGCGGGCCGGTATGCCGCAGCCTCGGCGGCACGGGTTTCTGGCGCGGACATCCGGATCGGGCGCCTTCAGCTGAAGGGCACGGACTCGAAAATTGACCGGGCGATTGACCAGGCCCTCGCCAAGGCGAAATTCCGGGTCGTCGTGCTGGATGAGACATTCCGTGCGAAATGGGAGCAGGCGCAGGAAGATGGCACGACCATCGCCGCCGCGGGCGCGTGGATGAGCGCGGGGGGGTTTGCCTCAAAAAAAGGTGTGAGCGTGCGGACTAAGGCCGTGCTTCTAATCGGACGGCTCGCGTATCCGGCCAAGTATGAGAAGGCGGTCGCGAGGCAGAAGGAATGGCAGAAGACGTTGCGGGATGTTTTCCAAAATGTGGATTTCATCGCGCTGCCGACTCTCCAGACCACGCCCCCGCTTGAGTTGCCCGGTCCGAGTGTCGGCCTCATCGAAGCGCGCATGCTGTCTATCCAGAACACGATGGCGGTGAATTTTGCCGGCAACCCCGCCCTGGCCCTGCCGGTCCCGCTGCGCCGTGCCGATGTCCCGGCCACCAGTTTGCAACTGATCGGGCCGCGCCGCAGCGAGGCGGAACTCCTCAACGCGGGCCGGCTCGTGGAAGTCGCGGTGAAAAAGAAATCCCGTGGGAAAACATCGGGGGCCGAATGAGGCGGGCTTCGGAGCATGCGTCCCTCTTTCACGAGCGCGATGGCCGGCGGATGCACGAAGCGGTGAAAGAAGGAAAATCGGTAGCCGAGCCAATCGAGCGCGAAGTTCCAGAAGATGATCGTCGAGACGAGGATGATGCCTTCCGGGACCGACTTGTATTCGCTGGCCATGGCGTTTTGCGCGGCGTCAGCGAGGAGGACCATCATCAGGAGATCACCCATGCCGACCGTGCCCGCTTCGCGTTTGAGCACGAAGCGCAGGATCGTGAAGATGCCCAGAAATATGATCGTCCCGCGCAGGATGATTTCGGCGATCGAGATCGTGGGCACGAACGCGGAGTGCCAGTCGATGTTGAAGAGGGCGAGGGGCATGGAGCGGTAGTTTAAGCCGCCGCGTCGGGCGCGGCGACGGGGGCGTCGCCTTGCGCAATCTGCGGCGCGCGTTTGGCGATCTCTTCCATGACTTCGCTGGCGTATTCTTGGAGCAGCCGTTTCTCGCGGTCAGTGAGTTGGCGCGGCTTCATGTCCATGAGGCAGAGCGATCCGATGGGCTGGCCATTCGGCGCGAGGAGCGGGATGCCGGCGTAGAAGCGGATGCCGTGTTCCTTGAGCAGCGGGTTGTTCGCAAAACGCCGGTCGCGGGCTAGGTCCTCGATGACCATCACCTGGTTCTTCGCGACGACGTGGCCGCAGACGGAAACATTGCGCGCCGTTTGCCGCGCCTTTGCGAGACTCTCGGGCAGGCCAGTCTGTGATTTGAAAAATTGCCGGTCGCGATCGATGAGCGAGATGAGGGCGATGGGCACCTCGAAGACGCGCGCGAGTTTTGCGGTGATGCGGTCGAAGACCGGCTCGGCTTCGGTGTCGAGCAGGTTCAGTGCAACAAGTGCGGCGAGGCGTTCCTCCTCGTCCGCGGGGATCGGCGCGGGCGTCATTTCGTCGATCATTGGCGGGGCGAGCTTCGCGATCTGCACGAGTGCATCGGCCAGTGATGTGACCACCTCATTGGCACCCGAATCGCGCAGCCGCGAGGAGGCTTCGGTGACGTCCTCGGTCGCACCCCAAAGGCCGATCACGATTTTTTGTTTCGGCAAAACCGTGCGCAATTTCAGGCAGAGATAGCGCGCCTGGATGACCGTGGTCGGTGCCACGACCGAGATGCACACGACATCCACCTCCGCCTTTTCCACCAGCGCGACCAACTCGCCCGTGACGAGCTGGCCCGAAGCATTTTGCGCCCCGAAGCCCTGCTGGCGCGCCAACTGGACGAGCATAATACCGGCGAGTTCGTCGCGATTCGTACGCGCGGGCAGGCA
>JANXZI010000033.1 GCA_025355595.1 Spartobacteria bacterium | reverse complement strand
GAAGGTTTCTGATCAGGTGCTCGGCAAGGCGCTGCCGGAGCTGCCGCTGGCGAACGAGAAGAAGTAGCGGGGGGAATGTGGCGCAGGCTTTCCAGCCTGCGGCCTTGTCCCTCACAGGCTGGAAAGCCTGTGCCACTTTCTTGCGGACGAATTGCTTGATGAACTGCCGCAGGGCTGCGCGTATTGGCGATCACACTGATGGCCCGCCAATACACACTCCACCGCCCGCAGCCCACGGGGCCGCGCATTGATTTCGCGGCGGAGCTGAATGCGCAGCAACTCGAAGCCGTGCAGGCGCCGCCGGGACCGGCGCTGGTGATCGCGGGCGCGGGCAGCGGGAAGACGCGCACGCTCACGTATCGCGTGGCGTATCTCATGGAGAACGGCATCCGGCCCGAACACATCCTGCTGCTCACGTTCACGAACAAGGCGGCGCGCGAGATGTGCGAGCGCGTGGGCGCGCTGGTCACGGGCGATCTCATGGGGCTGTGGGGCGGCACTTTTCACAGCATCGGGAATCGCATCCTGCGGCGGCATCCGAACGAGGCGGGGTTTGCGCCGGGCTTCAGCATCATGGATCGCGAGGACTCGGAGGAGATGCTCGATGGCGTGATCGGGACACTCGGGTTTGACCCGAAGGAGAAGCTCTTTCCAAAGGCGGCCGTGCTCGCGGATGTGCTGAGTTTCCAGCTCAACACGGGGCGCAGCCTCGATGCCGTCCTCGTGGAAAAGTATCCGCACTTTCTCGAATTCGCGGAGCAGTTTGCCGAGGTGCGGAAGCGCTATGAGTCGCGGAAGAAGAAGGCGAATGCGCTGGATTTCGACGACCTGCTGGAGAAGACGGTCACGCTTTTGAAAAATCACGAGGCGATCGCGCAGCACTATCAGCGGCAGTTTCAGTTCATCCTCGTGGACGAGTATCAGGACACGAATCATCTGCAGAATGACTTCATCGAGATGCTCGCGGCGCGGCATCACAATGTGATGGTCGTCGGCGATGACGCGCAGAGCATCTACTCGTGGCGCGGCGCGGATTTTCGGAACATCCTCGAATTCCCGAAGCGGCATCCGGGCGCGAAAATTTACAAGATCGAGACGAACTATCGCTCGGTGCCGGAGGTGCTCGCGCTCGCCAATGCGGTGATCGCGCCGAATGAGCATCAGTTTGAAAAGACGCTCGTCGCGTCGCGCACGGCGAGCGGTATGCGGCCAGCGCTCGTGCCGCTGGCGGACTCGGGGCAGCAGGCGCAATTTGTCGCGCAGCGCATCCTGGAACTGCACGAGGAGGGGACGAAGCTGGAAGAGATGGCGGTGCTTTACCGCGCGCACTTTCACTCGATGGAACTCCAGATGGAACTCACGCGGCGGGGCGTGCCGTTCGAGATCACGAGCGGGCTGCGGTTCTTCGAGCAGGCGCACATCAAGGACGTGAGCGCGTTTCTGAAATGGACGGTGAATCCGCGCGATGAAGTGGCGTTCAAGCGCATGGTGCGGCTGCTGCCGGGAGTGGGGCCGCGGAGCGCGGATGCGCTGTGGGATGCGGCGCTGCGGGCGCTGGATGCGGCGGCGGGGGAGATTTCAACGCCCAACGTCCAACGCCCAACGTCCAACGCCCAAGATCAGAACGCGCCGGATTCAACTTCTAACATCGAACGTCTAACACCTAACACCAAAAGTCCCAATACGGCGCAGGCGCAGAGCCTCTCGATGGAGCCTCCCACCTCCGCCCCGGCTCACTCTTCGAGTCTCAACTCTCAACTCTCAACTTCCCCCGATCCTGATGAGCCGACGGATGCGCTGCCGGAAACTCATGCGAATCCGTGGGAAGGGCTGCCTTCGATCAAGTCGCTGCTGATGCCGCTGAAGGTTCCGGCGAAGGCGCAGGCGGCGTGGCAGCAGTGTGTGTTCACGCTCGATGAACTCGCGCCGGGTGGCCGACTCGTGCCGCCTTCGCAGATGATCCACAGCGTGATGGAGGCGATTTACGACGACTACGCGCGCGCGAAATTTCCGAACTACGATCTGCGGCGCGAAGACCTGAACACGCTCGCGAATTTCTCCCGGCAATACGAAAGCACGCAGGCCTTTCTCGATCAGCTCGCGCTGCTGACGACGATGGATAGCAATGCGGCGAGCAACGACGAACAGGATCGCGTGACGCTGAGCAGCGTGCATCAGGCGAAGGGGCTGGAATGGAAGGTGGTCTTTGTGATCTGGCTCGCGGACGGGAAATTTCCCACGGGGCGATCGCTGGAAAATCCCGATGCCATCGAGGAGGAGCGACGACTTTTCTACGTCGCGGTGACGCGCGCAATGGATGAACTGTATCTCAGCTACCCGTGCATGTCGTTCAACTCCGGCTACGGCGATCCGCTGCAACGTCCGTCACGTTTTCTCGCGGAGATTCCGAAGAAGCTGATCGAGGACTGGGAAGTGGGCGGAGCTTTTTGAACGGCTCAAGCAGAGGTGTGGCCGAGATACAGTTCATCCATTGCGCGCGTCACCGCGACGTAGAAAAGTCGTCGCTCCTCCTCGATGGCATCGGGATTTTCCAGCGATCGCCCCGTGGGAAATTTCCCGTCCGCGAGCCAGA
>JANXZI010000097.1 GCA_025355595.1 Spartobacteria bacterium | reverse complement strand
ATGCGGCGACCGGCACGGTGGCCTGCTCGCAGGAATTGCTCGACGTGCTCGCGGGCTACGACTGGTGGAATGCGAAATCCGGCGGCGCTTACCACGGCCATCTCGGCGATCTCATCCGCGTGTGGCGCGCAGCGGAGCAGGCGGGCGCGCTGCCGGATGCGGCGGTGCTCCAGCGGACGGTCGCGGCGCTGCGCGTCCCGGCGTGGAAGCTCGACGGCGCGGCGAAGACGGTGACGCGGACGACGGCGCAGGCGCTGAATGTGGACTCGCTCGGCAAGGGCTACATCATCAGCAAGGCGGCGGCAGTCGCGCGTGCGAAAGCGCCGCAGGGTTTCCTGCTGAACATCGGCGGCGACATTTTCGCCAGTGGCCGCGCGTGGAAGGTCGGCGTCGCGGATCCGAAAAGCAGCGCGGACAATTCGCCGCCGCTCACGGAGGTGAACCTCAAGGACCTCGCGATCTCCACCAGCGCCGCATACGAGCGCGGCTACACGATCGGCGGGAAGCGCTATTCGCACATCCTCGATCCGCGCACGGGCCAGCCCGCGGCGGCCACGGCGAGCGCGACAGTCGTCGCATCGAGCAACGCCGTGGCAAATGCGCTCGCCACGACGCTGTGTGTGCTGAAGCCCGATGAGGGGCTCGCGCTTGCCAAAACAATTCCCGGAGTGGCGTGCCTCATCGTCGCGGCGGACGGACGCCAGCTTCGCACGGCAAATTTTGCACCGCTCGAAGGCCGTCCGCCCACCGCCGTCGTGATGTCGCCGACGACGCCGACAGTGCCTGCCGCGACGGCGGGTGCATGGCCGAAGGGTTTCCAAGTCACGCTCACGCTCGCGCTGAAGGTGCCGACCGGCGGCAAACGAATTAAGCGCCCGTACGTCGCCGTGTGGATCGAGGACGCGGAGGGCAAGCGCGTGCGGACCGTCGCGGTGTGGGGCAACCAGCGGAAATACATGCCGGACCTGCGCGAGTGGTGGAAGCTTGCGCGCGACGATCAGGAGTGGGCCTCGACGATCACTCGTGCGACGCGCTCGGCAGGCCAGCATCGCGTGGCGTGGGACGGCATGGATGACAAGGGCGCACCGCTGCCGCCCGGCACTTACTCCGTCGTGCTGGAGGTGAACCGCGAGCACGGCACGTATTGCATCGAGCGCGGCACGATCGCGTGCGCGAAGTCGGCCGCGCAGGGGAAGATCGTGGCGTCGGCGGAGTTTGCCGAGGGGCAGATCGTGTTCGGGCCGCCGGTGCAATGAGCATGACTGCGCATCACTTCCGGCTGCTTTTCAAAAAGTGGGCGCGCCTCGTCCATATTTACCTCTCCATGCTCGGCCTGCTGGCGCTCGTGTTTTTTTCGATCACCGGCATCATGCTGAACCACGAGGAGTGGTTCGGTTTCGCCGAGCCGCGCATGGCCAAGAAGGAAGGCACCGTTCCCGTGGCGCTGCTCACCGCGCCGGACAAGCTCGGCATCGTCGAGAAGCTGCGGAAGGATCTCGGCGCGACCGGCGCGCTGGATTCATTCGAGGTGCGCGATGACGAGCTTGCCCTCGTCTTCAAATCACCGGGCCGTCGCACCGAGGCCACCATCACGCGCGCCGACGGACACGCGGAGGTGAGCATCGAGACGCACGGATTCGCGGGGCGTTTCGTCGAGCTTCACCGCGGCACGGAGGCCGGCCCCGCGTGGCGGCTGGTGATTGATGTGACGGCGATTCTCCTCCTGCTGAGTTCATTCACCGGCCTCGTGCTGTGGCTGCTCGTGCCGAAGTGGAGGCCGCTCGGCATCGTCGCGCTCGTCGTGTGCGCGGGCGTGTGCGCCGTGGTGTATCTCTTCTTTGTGCCGTAGCGCGGCCGCTACATTTTCGGCGCCTGGTGCAGGCCGAAGCCCGCACCCTGCGGATCGCGCAGCACGGCGATGCGGCCCGCTTCGCCGATGGACATCGGCGGGACGCAGACGGTCGCGCCGAGGGCCGTGGCCTTTGCGAACGCGGCGTCGAGGTCGGCGACGGCGACGTAGTTCAGCCAGTGCGGCGGGATGCCGGGCTGCGGCGGAGCCATCACGCCGCCAAATGTTTGGTTGCCGTGCTTGAAGAGCGTGTAGGGATTTGCGCCGGTGCCGAAGGGCTCGGTGGTCCAGCCAAAAAGGTCGCCGTAGAATTTCACGGCGGCAGCCGGGTCAGGCGTGATCAGTTCGTTCCAGGCGATGGAGTTCAGCCTGATGGTGCAGTCGGATGCGGATTTGTCGGGAGCGCTCATGTGCGGGATTTTTTCCGCGGCTGCGCGAAAATGCGAGCGCGGAATTTGCGCGACCTTTTCGGGGGAGCTGGCCGGCTTCGAGAAATTCATGGCCGAGTTTGCGACCGAGCTTCCCTCGGGGGATGCGCCTCCGATCCCGCCATCCCCCGGCGACATCGAGAAGCTCCTCGCAGTCGCGCCGCGCTACGGCATCGTCAGGCTCCCGTCACCGCAGCACTGACCGCCCTTTTCCATGAACCGCATCCTCGTCCTCTTCGATTCAAAATCCGGCAACGTCGCGAAAATGGCCGCGCTCGTCGTCGAAGGCGCGCAGCGCATTGCGGATACCGAGGTGCGCGTGCGCTCCGTGGACGACGCAGCGCCCGGCGACGTGATCTGGTGCGACGGCCTCGCCGTCGGCAGCCCGACGAACATGGGCATCCTCTCGTGGAAAATGAAACGCTTCTGGGACGAGGCGATGATGCCGCACTGGATGGACGTGGACGGAAAAATCGCGTGCGCATTTTCCTCCGCCGGCGCGTGGGGCGGCGGCATGGAGCTGGCGTGCCAGTCCATCCTCACCGTGCTGATGAATTTCGGATTCCTCGTCTTCGGCGTCACCGACTACGCGACGAAGCTGCGCACCGCGCACTACGGCGCAGTCGTCGCGAAGGAACCGCGCAGCGAGGACGATGCCGCCGCGTGCCGGCTGCTTGGCCAGCGTCTGGCCGAGTGGGTGGCCGTGTGTATCCACGGAAAAAAAGATGAGCATCCCGCGGACAAAAAGAATCAGCGGCTCGGGGCAGGGTAGGGGACGCACCGCCTGCGGTGTGCGCTAATGTTTGACCTTCGCCGCGAGTTCAGCGGCCACTTTCTTGAGCACCGCCATCTGCTCGTCGTTGACCTTGCCCGCGATTAAATCCCGCAATTTCTTCGCCCCCGGATCGCCGTCGGCTGCCGCGAGGGACAGCCAGGCATAGGCTTTCACGGAGTTTGGCTCCAAGCCTTCGTCCTTGTCGCCCTTTGCGTAAAGGTAGCCGAGGTTATATTGCGCCCGCGTCATTCCCTGCACTCCCGCTTTGTCATACCAAGTGATGGCGCGGGAGAGGTTCTTCTCCGTGCCGCGTCCCGTCGCATACATGTTCGCCACATTGAACTGCGCATCCGCGAATCCCTGCGTCGCGGCTTTTTCCAACCACTCGAGCGCCTTCTTCTCGTCCTTTTTCACACCGACTCCCATCTCGTACATCGTGCCGAGATTGAACTGCGCCTCGGCCACTCCCTGCGCCGCCGCTTTCTGAAACCACTCTGCGGCCTTCCTCCGATCCTGCTCGACGCCGGCCACCTTGTCACCCGTGTCGTACACGAGCCCGAGCGCGATCTGCGCCGCCGCATCGCCCGCCGCAGCCTTTGCTTCGAGGGCCTTGATGTCGCGCTTCTCCTGCTGGGCGAAGCATGTGGCGGTGAGGATGAGGAAAGCAAGGAGTCGGGATTTCACGGCGGGAAAGTAATGCCGGCCGTCAGCATTCGGCAAGGAGGGAGGTCGGGCGTTGCCGGGGAAGCGCCTCAAAACACCGGGAAGCATTTCAACTTTCAACGCCCAACGTCCAACGCCCAACGCCCAAGGGCAGAAATCCGAACGCGAAGCGCGGCTTGCTTTGGAAGTTGGAAGTTGGACGTTGGACGTTGAGCCCGCCGCAGGCGCCTTCCTCCATGCACCATCGGCGGTCTCACCTCGGAGCGACGCGGCATTTTGATGCGATTGCCCTGGTTGGGCGTTGGGCGTTGCCTGCCCCGCTGCGCCGCGTATCGTCCCGCGCACATGAACGCCCGCGCCTCCCTCCCACTCGTGGATGTCGAGACGTACGTGCCTGCCGCCATCACCGTCGTGCGTCGCTCGCACGGATGGCCGGGACTTTTTCTGCAAGAGCGGCGCGGACGCTCCGGCCATGTGAACTACGCCGCGGGCATCCGCCAGCACGTCTTCTATTATTTTCTGAAGCCGCTGCGCAGCGACGTCGTCGTGGACGGCGCGGTGCGCAAGGTCGTCTATCGTGCGGGCGAGGGGCGCGTGACTCCCGCTGGCCGGCCCGTGTCGTTCCGATGGACCGGCGAGGTGCAGATCCTCATGCTCGGATTCGAGCCGTGGTTCTTCGAGCGCGTCGCCGCGGAACTCGGCGGAAGCTCCGCGTTTCATGGTGCGGCCAATATCCGCAAGCTCCCCGCGAAGCATCCCGCCTGTGTGCTCATGCGGACCCTAGCCGCCGAACTCGAAGCCGCACCTGGAGCGCCGACCATCGCCGAGGGCATCGCCCGCGCCATCGCCGTGCATCTCCTGCGCGAGTACCAGCAACTCCCCGCACGCAAGCCTGCCGATGTCGCCCCGCCCGTCGCCGTCCTGCGCGCCGTCGAACTCATGCGCCAGCGCATCGCCGAGCCACTCTCACTCGACGAACTCGCCCACGCCGCCGGCCTCAGCCCGTTTCATTTCGCGCGCCAGTTCAAGACCGCCACCGGCCATCCCCCGCACGACTACCTCGTCCGCCTCCGCGTGGATCGCGCGCAGGAACTCATGCGCACCGAGCGCCGCTGGACGATGGCCGCCGTCGCGCAGGATGCCGGCTTCGCGGATCAAAGTCACATGGCGCGGCATTTCAAACGCGTCCTCGGCGTCACGCCCCGGCAGTTTGCGGACGCGAGAATGGCCGCGATCTGAATTTTTCCGGCGGAGCAAGGGCGTCCTTCACCCTGAGCAAGGGCGTCCAATGCCCCGCTCGCCTTGCGTGCGATTCTCCGCGCATGTGGATCGTCCGTCTCGCGCTGCGCAGGCCGTACACGTTCGTCGTGGCGGCGCTCGTGCTGTTGCTCATGACGCCCTTCGTGCTCCTGCGCACGCCGACGGATATTTTTCCCTCGATCAATATCCCGGTGATCTCGGTCATCTGGCAGTACGCGGGACTGAATGCGCGCGAGGTCGAGCAGCGCATCCTCTACGTCCACGAGCGTTCGCTCTCCGCGACGGTGAATGACATCGAGCACATCGAATCGAACAGCTACAACGGCGTCGGCATCATCAAGGTCTTCCTCCAGCCCGGCGCGAATGTGGACGGCGGTGTCGCGCAGATCACCGCGGTGGCGCAGACGGTGTTGCGCCTCATGCCACCGGGACAGCAGCCGCCGCTCATCATCCGCTACAACGCGGCCACCGTCCCGATTCTCCAATACAGTCTGACCAGCAGGAAACTCAGCGAGCAGGACATCGCGGATCTTGCCCTGAACCAAGTGCGCATCGGCCTCGTGAACGTCCCCGGCGCACAGATTCCATGGCCTTACGGCGGGCGGTTGCGCAGCGTCGTGGTGGACCTCGACCTTGCCGCGCTGAAGGCAAAAAATCTCCGCCCGCAGGATGTCGTGGACGCGGTGAATGCCCAGAACCTCATTCTCCCCGCAGGCACCGCGAAAATCGGCGACACCGAGTACAACATCGAAACCAACGGGAGCCCGGTGCTGCTCGAAGATCTGAACAACCTTCCGATCCGCATCGTGAATGGGGCGACCATCTGCATCCGCGACGTGGCGCAGGTGCGCGACGGATTCAATCCGCAGACAAACATCGTCCGCATGGACGGCCGGCGCGGGGCGCTGCTCACGGTGATGAAGAGCGGCTTCGCCTCCACGCTCGAAGTCGTGCGCAGGATCAAGGAGCAGCTCCCGCAGGTGCGCCAGACGGTGAACCCCGATCTCGACATCAAGGAATTCGCCGACCAGTCCGTCTTCGTCCGCGCGGCGATCTCCAGCGTGGCCAAGGAGGGCGTCATCGCCGCGGCGCTCACGGCGATCATGATCCTGCTCTTCATCGGCTCGTGGCGCAGCACGGTGATCATCGCGCTCTCGATCCCGCTCAGCGTGGTGGCATCGCTCATTGCACTCAGCGCGCTCGGCGAGACGATCAATCTCATGACGCT
>JANXZI010000021.1 GCA_025355595.1 Spartobacteria bacterium | reverse complement strand
CGCGCGCCTCACGCCGATCGATCAGCCGCTCGCCTTCAAGGCGCTCTACCGCGTCATCCTCGACAAGACCGCGGGCCCGAAAGCCGGCAACCTGCTCGCATTCCTCGACCGCGATTTCATCCAGCGCCGCCTGCGCGAACTGCCGTTCGACCGTGTGGAATTTTGGAAGGAAACCTCGCTCACGCCCGACGCACTTCGCGCCTGGCACACGAAGGAAGCCCCGAAGATTGCGAGCCACGTGCATCGGGTGAACGTCGAAGGCGCGGTGTTTTCCGCGGAGTACACTTTCACGCTCACCGACGGAAAGCGCGTCCTGCGCCGCGTCGTCACCGAAGGCACGCCCGCACCTGCGGGAGATCTCGCGTAAATTCGTGCGCGTGGTTTCAGCATCATCTTTTGCCTCCAGGAAACGCGCGCCGCCTTGGAGTGCGGCGGGAAGCGACAGCGCCACGCCGCCTTCGGAGGGTTTTCGGAAGGCGCGCGCGTCGTCCTCCCCACCCGCGTGGCCAAGGCGGTTTCGGCGCTCGTTCCTCGCTCTGCCACCGCACTCCAACTTTCCCGGCACTCCGTTCGCGCACCGTCATTCATCATTTCAAACTCTGCTTCACGCTCTAGCATGACCTGACCATGGAGCGCGCGTTCCTCATCTCATCCACCCTCTGCTTCCTCGCGGGTTTCGCGTACTCGATGTACGCGCTCGGCGCGAAAGTGCGGCAGCCGTCGCGCTGGAACTTCGTGGTGATGCTCCTCGGCTTTGCGTTTCAACTCGGCTTCCTGCGGTTGCGCAGCGGCGCGGTCGGGCGATGCCCGCTCACGAATCTATTCGAGGTGCTCGTGTTCCTGTCGTGGTCGGTGGTGCTCCTGTATTTCGTCGTCGGGAGCACCTACCGGCTCTCGCTGCTCGGCACTTTCACCGCGCCGCTCGTGTTTCTCATTCAAGTCGTCGCACAGCTTCTGCCTGCGGCATCTGTCGCTCCGGTGTTCAAAAAGAGCGCGGGCTTCTGGCCCGAATTGCACGCGGCGATCTCGCTCGTCGCATACGGCGCGTTTGCGCTCGCGTGCGTCGCGGGGGTGATGTTCCTCGTGCAGGAGCGGCACCTGAAGCGTCACAATCTGAATTCGTTTTTCCACGATCTGCCGCCGATGGCGAATCTCGCCGTGGCCCTGCAAAGACTGATGCTCGCGGGCTTCGTGCTGCTCACCGTCGGAATCGTCGCGGGATTTTTTGCAGGCCACACGCCGGCGGCGACCATCGCGCTCGCGGCCGGCGTGTGGCTGCCGTACGGCGCGATCCTCGTGATGCGCCGCACGCACCGTTTCAGTTCGCGGCGGATCGCGTGGCTCGCGGTCGTCGCCTTCACACTGGCCCTTGGCACGCTCGGCGTGCTCAGCCTTTTCCACCTCGGCAACTGATGGAAGTCCTCTGCCTCGGCCTCAGTCACAAGACCGCGCACGTCGAGACGCGCGAGCGGTTCGCCGTCAGCGATGCGCACCTCGGCGAATTCAGCTCGCTGCTCGCGCAGACTCCGGGCGTGCGTGAGGCTGTCGTTGTCTCGACGTGCAATCGTGTCGAATATTACGTCGCCGCCGAAGACGCCGCCGGGGCGCACCGCACGGTGTCGGATTTCATCACGGCAAAATGCGGGCACGCGCCGGAGCCTCCCGTCTTCGTGGAACTGAAAAGCGCCGAGAGCATCCGCCATCTTTTCCGCGTGGTGAGCGGGATCGAGAGCATGGTGCTCGGTGAGACGGAGATTCTCGGGCAGGTGAAAAAGGCCTACCTCGCCGCGCAGACCGCCGGTGCGACTTCGCGCACGCTGAACAAACTTTTTCAGCGCGCCTTCAACGTCGCGAAGGAGGTCCGCACGAAGACGAGCATCACGCGCGGCGCGGTGAGCGTCGGCAGCGCGGCGGTGGAACTGGCGGAAAAAATCTTTGGCAAGCTCGATGCGTGCAACGTGATGGTGCTCGGCGCAGGCGAGACGGCGGAGATGACCGCTAAGGCGCTGCAATCGCGCGGGGCAAAGGCGATTTTCGTCTCGAACCGCACGCACGAGCGCGCGGTCTCGCTCGCGGAAATGCTCGGCGGTCGCGCGATCCATTTCGACGCGTGGGAGCGTGAATTTGATGCG
>JANXZI010000002.1 GCA_025355595.1 Spartobacteria bacterium | reverse complement strand
GGTGACTGCTCCGGACTTTGGGGCGTCTGCCGCGAACAGCACGGGAGGAACGGTGAGGGTGAGGAGTGCGGTGGCGAACGGGATGATTAGTTTTGTGTGTTTCATAGTGCCTCCTTCGTCCGCCGTTGAAAAAATGGATGTGCCGGATACAGTTTTATTCATGGCGGAGGCAGACGGCTGGCTGGATTGGGGTGCCAGATCCTGGGTGTGTAGCGGCTGGCCTTCCCTTCTGCGTTCGTCGCTACCCAGCAATCCTTTTTCGCAAGCTCGCTCAATAGTCTTCGGTAGTCTTCTAGTACGGGACGAGACACACAAGTGGGAGTAGCACACTTCTTCAGCAACCACTTGTAATAGTGCTTGCGCGGCGTTCGTGGCCTTTTCATCCTCTGCTGCGAAATCCCCACCGCAACGTCCAAAAAGCCACGCTAGCCATGTATCTCAAGAGCCTCGACATATTCGGTTTCAAATCTTTCGCGCCGAAAACCACGCTCAATTTTGACCCCGGCGTGACGTGCGTCGTGGGGCCGAATGGGTGCGGGAAATCGAACGTGCTCGACGCGATCCGCTGGGTGCTCGGCGAGCAGTCGGCGAAGGCGCTGCGCGGTGGGGAGATGACGGACGTGATTTTTTCCGGCACGGATTCGCGGCCCGCGCTGGGGATGGCGGAGGTCTCGATGACTTTCAGCGAGTGCGAGGAGCAGCTCGGGCTGGACTGGCATGAGGTGAAAATCACGCGGCGCGTGTTCCGCGAAGGCGGCTCGGAATACCTGCTGAACGGGACGCCGTGCCGGCTGAAGGACATCCACACGCTGTTCATGGACACGGGCATCGGGCGCTCGGCGTATTCGATCATGGAGCAGGGGAAAATCGCGGACATCCTGTCGTCGCGGCCTGAGGATCGCCGCTCCATTTTCGAGGAGGCGGCGGGCATCACGAAATACAAGAGCCAGCGCAAGGAGGCGCTGCGCAAGCTGGAGGCGACGGAGGCGAATCTCGTGCGGCTCGCGGACATCATCCGCGAGGTGAAGCGGCAGATCGGCAGCGTGCAGCGGCAGGCGGCAAAGGCGCGTCGCTACCAGGGGATGCTGGACGATTTGCGCGTGCTGGAGACGCATCATGCGAAGCGCCAGTGGGACGAGCTGGAAGGTTCGCGCGTGGCGGGCAAGGAGGAGCTCGAAAATCTCGCGGCGCGGCAGTACGAGATTGATTCGCAGATTGAGAGCGGGGAATCCGAGGCGCACGAGCGCCGAGCGGCGCTGGAGGAAATGGAGGGGCGGCTCGCGCAGGCGCGGCAGTCGGTGCAGGATTTGCATTCGCGCATTTCGAATCACGAGAGCCGGCTGCAATTCAATGAGGAGCGTGTGCAGGAATTTGGTCAGCTCGCGGATCGCTATCGCTCGGACATCGCGGGCGCGCAGGAGCGTTTCCAGGACGCGGAGTCGCGGCTGCGCGAGGCCGATGTGCAGCTTGAAGAAATCAGCACGCTGCTCGCCTCGGAACTGCGGCGCATGGAAGACGTGCAGGCGCAGACGGCGGCGCTCACGGGCCAGCGGCAGGAGGCGGATTCGCTGATCGCGTCGCTGGCGAATGAGGCGGGGAAAATCGAGAGCAAGCTGTCGAGTTTGCGGATGGGAATTTCGTCGGCGCAGCAGCAGCAGGACGGCGCGGAGGCGCGTCTCGCGGTGCTGGCGAGTGAAGTCGCCGCCACGACGGAGGCTGCGATGCGGCTCGGCGAGCAGCGCGCGAGTGCAGCTTCGCAGCTCGACGAGGCGACGCGGTCTCTCGAAGCGTGGACTTCCGCGCTGACGGAAGCGACGGGGGCGGTGCAGTCGGCGACAAATGAAAAACTGGTGGTGGAAAAGGAACTCGCGGATGCACAGCGGACGCTCAGCGAAAAGGCGGGCAGCCTCGAGGTGCTGCGTCAGCTTGCGGCCGAGGGCGAAGGCTTTGCCGAAGGCACGCAGGCGGTGCTGCGTGGACTCGACAACCCGGAATTTTTCCAGCCCGCCATCGCCGGCGCGCTGACGAATCACCTCACGGTCGAGCCGGAATTTGTGACCGCCATCGAGGCGGCGCTCGGGCAGAACTTGCAGGCGATCTTGATGAAGGACGCGATGGTCGCTGAGTCCGTGATGCGGACGCTCGCCGCGAAGAAGTGGGGCCGCGCGACGCTGCTTTTGCGTGAGCTTCAGCCCGCGACGCCGTCGCAGGGTCAGTTCCTGCCCGAGGGCGCGCTCGCGTGGGCGATGGACAAGGTGCGCGTGGATGACTCGATGCGGCCGCTGCTCGCCGCGCTGCTCGCGGATCATGTGATCGTGCAGAGCGTCGAGGCGGCGATCCAGATCCAGCAGCGCGCGCACGCGGACAGACGTCGGCTGTGCGCCGTGACGCTCGCGGGTGAAGTTTTGACGACGGAAGGACTGCTCACCGGCGGCACTGCGAGCGATGCGGGTTCATCCGTGCTCGCGCGGAAAAATCAGACGCTCGCGCTGGAGGAGGAAGTCACACGGCTGCGTGGCACACACGATGGCATCAGCGCGAGACAGACGGAAATTTTGCAGCGCATGGAAGCCGCGCAGGCGCAGCTCACCGAGGCGCGCGAGGAAAAGCAGAATGCGACCGTGCGGCTCGGGACGTTGCAGGGGCAGTTGCAGATGATTCATTCCCAGCTCGCCGAGACGACGCGCCGCAGCGAGAGCCTCGAGTGGGAACACCAAAGCGCGGAGTCGCGCCGCAGCGAGGCGGCGGCGAAGGTCGCGGAACTCGAAGGCGAAGTGCGCGGGGCGATGGAGGCGTTTGAAAATGCGCTCGCACGCCGCACTGAGGCGCAGGGTTCGCTCGAGACATTGCGCGCGCGCGAAAACGAACTCGCGAGCGATCTGAACGATCTGAAAATCAAAGTCGCGACCGAGCGGCAGCGGCATTCGTCGTTGCACCACCAGCGGCAGCCGATGGAGGCGCGCATCGCGGAGTTGAGCGAACTGATCGATCAGCGTCAGCGCGATGTGCAGAGCTACGAGGACCGCGGGGGCGCGCTCGAAGCGGAGCGTGGCGAGATCGAGGCCAATATGGAACGTCTGCGCGCGAGCATCGGCGAGGCGAATGAGCACGTCGCCGCGGTGCAGGAAGAACGCAAGACTGTCGTTGCCGCCGCCGAGGAAATGGCGGACCGGATGCGTCACCTCCGCCGCGATCAGTCGCACTGCATGGAGCAGCGCGGCGCGATCGAAGTGCGTTCGACGCAGCTCGAATTGAAGGCCGGGGCGATTGATGATCACATTCAGAAACGTTACCAGGTCACGCTGCGGGAGTTCGTGCCGGATGGCTATGCGCTCGCGTCCTGCATGCGCGAAATCGGCAAGCGGGTGCGGAAGCTGGACATGCAGGCTCAGAGCGAGACGGCGGGCGAGGGGAGTGCGGACGGTTCGACGGCGGCAGATGCCCCCGCAAACGTGGAAAGCACCGAGACCGCCGGCATTTCATCCGAAGCCAGCGAGGTCGCAGAGGAAGTCGCCGAAGCTCCGGTGTCCGCGACGATCGACTGGTTCCGCATCGAGACCATCGTGCGCGAACTCGACACGCGGCTCGCGAGCATGGGGCCGGTGAATCTCGACGCGATCGCGGAGTTCGAGGAACTCGAACAGCGCCACATTTTCCTCGAAACGCAAATCGGCGACACGACGGCGGCGAAGGACGAACTGCTCGGCGTGATCAACAAGATCAACACGACGACGAAGACGCTGTTCGCAGACACGTTTGAAAAAATCCGCGTGAACTTTCAGGAGATGTTCCGCGAGCTGTTTGGCGGCGGGCAGGCGAACCTCGTGCTCACGATGGAGGACGACCCGCTGGAGAGTGGCATCGAAATCATCGCGAAGCCGCCGGGCAAGCAACTCCAGAGCATCACGCTGCTCTCGGGCGGTGAAAAGACGATGACGGCGGTCGCGCTGCTCTTCTCGATTTACATGGTGAAGCCGTCGCCGTTCTGCGTGCTGGACGAAATGGACGCGCCGCTCGACGAGTCGAACATCAGCCGGTTCATCAAGATTCTCGACCGCTTCGTGCAGCAGTCGCAGTTCGTGGTCATCAGCCACAACAAGCGCACCATCGCGCGCGCGGACGCGCTTTACGGCGTGACGATGGAGGAGCACGGCGTGAGCAAACTCGTCGGCGTGAAATTTCGCGCGCGCGAGGACGCCCACGAATCGAGCGACATCCTCGGCTCCAGCAACCCGACGCCTGTGCCGAGCGTTGCCGAGGCCTTTGGCAAGAGCGGCGATCTGCACAGCGAGGGGATCGGCGAGGTAGCCGAAGCCAGCGGCGCTGCGTGATACGCAACTTGGAGCGACGACCTTCTCCACTTTCGCGAGGCTCAATCGAACATAGTCTCGCACCGTGATGAGCTTGCGTCCCTGCGTGCGCTCTGCGAAATCACCTTCATGGATCTCACCGCACAACTCCGCTCCACGATTCGTGACGTCGCCGATTTTCCGAAGCCGGGAATCGTCTTCAAGGACATCACGCCGGTGCTTGCGGATGGCCGGCTTTTTCGCGGTGTCACGGATCGTTTTGCGGATGAATTGAAGGGTCTCGGCGTCACGAAGATTGTCGGCATTGATGCGCGCGGCTTCATTTTCGCCGGCGCAGTGGCGAGCCAGCTCGGGCTCGGCTTCATCCCGATCCGGAAGAAGGGAAAGCTGCCGTGGAGGACGCGTTCGGCGGCCTATAAACTCGAATACGGAGAGTCCGTCGTAGAGATTCATGAGGACGCGGTGGAAAAGGGCGAGACGGTCGCGCTGATTGACGATGTGCTGGCGACCGGCGGCACGGCTGCTGCGGCGGTGAAATTGCTCGCCCAATGCGGCGCCGAGGTGGTGCGTGCGGCGTTTCTGATGGAACTGGGGTTCCTCGGTGGACGCTCACAGTTGGGTGCGACGCCCGTGGTGAGTCTTGTGATTTACTAGACTGAATATAATTTCTATAATTTGGCACAGCGCTGGCTCTCTCTCGGCCAGCCATGCGAAATCAGCCCAAAGAGTCCAATCTGCAACGCCCTACCTGGGTGACTGCCGGAGAGCCGCAGAGGATGAATGTTGGCACGCGCCTGGCCAGCGCTGCCATGCTCGGCGTTCCGTTTCAGGGGGATGGATTTGCGGCGATGCCGATGGAAACCGGATCGATGTTCACAGTCATCCTTGCTGCTCTTGCCGGAGTCCTCGGGTTCTCGGCTTCGCTCCTCTACCGGCACATGCATCGCCGTGAGGAGGAAATGAACCGAAGGGCGGCAGATGCCGAGGCGGAACTTCGCGCGCTGCTGATGATCACCGACGAGGCTGTCCTCGTCCTTTCCGCCGACGGAAATGTCCGCGCGGCGAATCCCGCGGCGGAGGAACTCTTTGGCCGGCCTGCGGACGACTTCATCGGGGAAGCGCTCGCGGAAATTTTCGCGCAGCCTCTCGCGCTCGGCGAACTTACGAAGCATGGGCCGGTCAATTTTGAAACCACCGCGAAGCATGGCGAGACCGGCTTCACGCAGGTCGAGATGCTTCTCTCGCCGGTGGAATTGAGCGGAGGCCGGGGCTACCTCGCCGTGGTCCACGGGTCCCGCGAGGCAAAGTCTGCGGACATCACGAAGCAAACTGCGGAGAGCGCAGAACTCCGCGGTGCAGTCACAAAATTCACGCACGACCTCAACAACCAGCTCACCTCGGTCCTGGGAAATCTTTCGCTCATCCTCATGGCGCGCCCCGGCGACCCGAAGACGCACGAGCGAGTGCTGACGGCGAAGAGAACCGCGATGCGCGCACAGGCGCTCGGCGAGCAGATGCACGCGCTGATGAATCCCGACGGCTCTGAAGAAATCCCAACCACCACCACCCAAGAGAGACCAGTAACCCCTGACATGAACTGCACCATCCTTCCCATGCCGAATTTGAATGCGCCCGCAAAACGCATGCCCGATCCGATTCCCGGGCCTTCGCGTATCCTGATCCTCGACGACGAGGAGGCCATCTGCATGCTCGTCTCCAGCGTGCTCGATGCAGCGGGGTTTGCAGTGGCGAGCGCGACGTCAGTCGCCGACGCTCTGCGGATCTGCGGCGAGGCAATGCAGTCCGCCGCCCCGTTTTCCCTCGTGATTTGCGACCTGAGCCTGCCCGGCGACGCGGATGGAATCACGGCACTCAAGCAGCTTCACGAGATCGATCCGAATCTCAAATCCATCGTCTCCAGCGGTTATGACAGCGACCCCGTCATGCGCGACTGCCGCAAGTTCGGGTTCACCGCCGCCATGGCGAAGCCGTATGATGTGAACCGCCTGGTGCGGACCGTCGGCAACGTGCTGGCCGATCACGGTGCGGCTCTGCTCAAGACTGCCTGAAAATTTTTCTGGGGCCGGAATTCGAAGGCGGGGTTTCTTCGGTGCGACTGACATTGGGCTGACAGTCGTGCTGGGGCTCCGCCTTCGAATTCCGGTTCCGGGGAATGGGGGAAAGTTGAGAGGTGAGGTTCAGAGTTGAGAGGCGGGAGTGAAACGAAAGATCGGGCAAGCCGTGGGGGCGCGCGGATTTTTCCCATCGCAAACGCGAAGGATCAGCCCGCGAGAACACACTCCTCCAGGGCACGTTCTTCCTCTCAACCCTCCACTCTCAACTCATTCCGCCGTCTTCAGGACGATGTCCTTGAACTGCACCGTGAACGGCGCGCCCGCGTGGATCTGCAGCGCGAGGACGCCTTTCTTCGCACCCTCTGCAGTCTCATCCGTGACATCCACGGTCTGCTTGCCATTGATGAAATGCTGGAGGTGGCCGCCCTTCGCGACCACGCGGTATTCGTTCCAGTCGCCCTGCTTGATGCCCCCCTGGATTTCGTCCGACTTACCGACCTCGCCGGTCACTTCGATCTTCGGCTTCTTCGGATCCTCGCCCTGCTTGATGACCACCTTCTGCCCGCGTTTGGCGAGGATGCCGCGGCCCTTCTCCTCGTAAAGAATACCGCTGTAAGTTTTCCCGATTTCGAAATCCGCCTGATAGCCCGCGACCACGAAGCCCGCCTCATCCACCACTTTGCTCCGGTATTGCACGCCGCTGTTGCCAAAGCCCTCGCCCTTCCCGTCCTTGTCGGTGATCTTGTAGTGGAACGTCAGCTCAAAGTCCGCGACCTCGCCTTCCCACACGAGGAACGTGTTGCTTTTCAAAGTGGACTTGTTCGGGTTTGCGGGATCCGCGTGAGTCTGGCCGGTGATGGTGCCGTCCTTCACGCTCCACAGTTCCGTGAAGCCCTTCCAGCCTGTGAGATCCTTGCCATTGAAAAGTTGTTTTTCGCCAGCGAAGGCGACGGTGCCGAGGGTGAGGAGTGCGATGAAGGTTTTCATGTGAGCGGAGTGGTGTCGCTGGCTTCCGCTCCGAAGGCAAGCCGGTTTGACAGCTACGCAGCCGCGATCTTTCTGTCGCCTGATCGCGCCCGATGAGCGCCCGAACTTTACTTCAGCGCAGGGAGCGCCCGATATCATCGTGTCGTCACTGGAAGGTCGCGAGTCCGTGACGTTCCATTGCACCACGAAGGCGCAACTGTCCATGCCCCCCGTGCGGGGGGCCCCGTGCGGGACTATTTCTCCGCGCGCAGGAGCATGGCGTTTGAGCGCATCGCGGAGGGAGGGCGGAGTGGCAGTGGGCCGCCGTGCGCGACCGCATGATCGCCGTGATCATCCACGTAGGCCGTCTTCGGGAGGAACGGCTTGCCGCCCATCTCGACGAAGACCTTCTCCACCTGCGCAGGGAGAAAGTCGCCGACGTAGCGGGCGATGCGCTCCTGCTTTTTCAGCGTGTCGCGGATTCCGGCGACCGCCTCCTTTGCCTCGGCAGGATCCTTGCCGGAGAGCTTCTTCACCTCCGCCGTCAAAGCCATGAAGTATGCCTGCTGCGCGTCGAGGAGTTCCGGGCCGCCGACGGGCCCGTGGCCGGGGCAGACGGTTTTTGCGCCGAGTTTTTTCGCGGCTTCGAGGGTCTTGATCCACTCGGCGACGTTGCCGTCTGCCGCGTAGTTGTAGGGGCCATTCACGCACGCGTCGCCGGTGAAAAGGATCTTCTCATTCGGCAGCCACGCCCAGCCGTCGCCGTGCGTGTGCGCGACGCCGAAGTGGAGGAGTTCCACGCGGTTTTTGCCGTCGTCAAAAATCATCTCGCTGCGGTAGAGCAGCGTCGGCGGCTTCAGTTTGCTCGCGGCGACATCGGGGCGCGTCTTCGCGGCGTCTTCCCAGCGTCCGGGCCTGTCGCCGAAGATGCCGGTCTCATATTTTTTCATCTCCTCGATCACACCGACATGTGCGACGGGCGTCGCGCCATTTTCCACCCACACCTGGTTCCCATACGCGTGGTCTCCGTGGTGGTGCGTGTCGAAGGCGAAGCGGATCGGCTTGTCCGTGTTCGCCTTGATCTTCGGGATGATTTCCTTCGCGCCGGAGGGGAAGTTGCCGTCCACCACGAGCACGTAGTCCTCGAGGACGATCCAGCCGTTATTGCAATGCCCGTGCGCCTTGAGGTCGCCCTCGTGAAAATAGACTTCCGGAGCGAGCTTGGTGACTTGGTTCACCTCCGCCGGGCATCGGAGCGCGGGCGCGAACGTGAGTGCAAGAACGGCGCAGAGACAGGTGGGTTGGGAGGGTGTCATGGTGCGGGAGCGTTGCATGGAGCGCGCGGGGGTTCGATGATGAAGTTGCGTGCTACGCGAGGATTTCCCTGATCGGATGTCCCGACACATCCGTGAGCCGGAAATCGCGTCCGCCAAAACGATACGTGAGCAGCTCGTGGTCCATGCCGAGCAGATGCAGCACCGTCGCGTAGAAGTCGTAGATGGTCGCGACATTCTCCACCGCATGGTAGCCCAGATCATCCGTCGCGCCGTACGCGGTGCCTCCGCGGATTCCGCCGCCGGCGAGCCACGCGCTGAAGCCTGTCGGGTTGTGATCGCGCCCATCGCTGCCCTGCGAGAATGGCGTGCGCCCGAACTCGCCGGAGAAAATGATCAGCGTGCTCTCCCACAGTCCGCGCGCCTTCAGATCCGTGATGAGCGCGGCGAGCGGCTGGTCCACCTGATGCGCCATCGCGCCATGGCCCTCCTTCAATTTTCCGTGTTGATCCCACGGATTCGGTGCCTGGCCTGCGCCGATATTTTGCGTGAGGCAGCTCAGTTCCACGAAGCGCACGCCGCGTTCGATGAGCCTGCGCGCGACGAGACATTGCCGCCCGTAGCCCGCCATCTGCGTGTGCGATGAATCCAGGCCGTAAAGTTTTTTCGTCGCATCACTTTCACCGCGGAGATCGAGCAGCTCCGGCACCGCGGCCTGCATGCGGTACGCGGTCTCGTAATTTCGGATCGCCGCCTCGACCTGCGCGTCGCCGGTGCTTTTTGAAAAGGCGGAATCCAGCTCCCCGATGAAGCCGAGCCTCCGTTGTTGCGCGCCGTCGGACTCGCGCGGTTTGATGTTGGCCATCGGCTCCTCGCCGTCCACGCGGAGAATGCTCGCCTGATTTTGAGCGGGCAGATAGCCGCTGCTGAAAAGCCCCATGCCGCCGTGCGGTGCCGTCGCACCACCACTTTGCAGCACGACGAAGCCGGGCAGGTTTTGGTTCACCGTGCCGAGCCCGTAGTTCACCCACGCCCCCGCGCTCGGGTGGCCCATGAATGGAAAGCCCGTGTGGAAAAAGTAATTTCCCTGCGCGTGCTCATTCACCTTCGAGGTCATCGAGCGGATGATCGCGAGATCGTCCGCCATCTCTGCGAGCCGCGGGAAAAGATCGGTCATCACCACGCCGCTCTGCCCGCGCGGCTTCGCCGCCCACGGCGACGCCATG
>JANXZI010000791.1 GCA_025355595.1 Spartobacteria bacterium | reverse complement strand
GCGCGTTTTGCAAACTGCGGGCCAGCGCGCCGGCATTGCAGCGATGGGGAAACCCACATCGGCGCGGATGGAATTGCAAATTTCAAATAGGGCATTGGACATTGCAAATTGGTTCCCGGCCAGGGCCGGGCTGACAATTGGCAATGCCAATTTGCAATTCCCCCAAGGTCTCAACGCCCGCCCTGATCAGCGGCAATCGCCTCGCGCAGCGCCGGCAGAAAGTCGGGCCATTCCTCCGCCACGCGATCCCAGCCCGGCGCGGCCGCGCGGTGGTGCGGCGCAGCGATGAATGCGCGCGCCGCCTCCTGAATCGCGCGGACGAAAGTCTCCACGGCGAGTTCCTCGTCAGCCCTCGGATATTCGAGGCTGTTGATGATCGCATCCGCGGAAAAACCGCGGAGCGCTTCCGATGCGTGGCGTTCGTAAGCGGCAGACAGCGTGTCGAGGAGTCCGGCGTCCATCTTCACGCCCTCGCCGCTCATGCTGCGAAAAAACGCGAGCACGACCTCACGCGCCACCTTGTGCAGCCCGCGCGCGGGATCGCGCGGCGAGAGGCTCTGGTGCTTGTGATCGTAGTTGTCGCACAGCTCCGCCTGACAGATCGCGCGCGGCGCGCAATGGCGGTACGTCTCCGCAAGAATGCCCAGCTCCAGCGCCCAGTCGTGCGGCACGCGCAGACGGCGAGCGTGTTCCGCGCGCAGCGCGACTTCGCCGGCGAGCGGATAGCGGAATGCCCCCAGATAATCCACCAGCGGATGCGGCCCGGTGATGTCCCGCATCGCACGCAGCAGCGGCCCGACGAGCAGCCGCGTGACGCGCCCGTGCAGCCGGTCCGAGACTCGAGCATAGTAGCCCTTGCAAAAGTCGAAGCCGAGCGCGGGATTTGCGAGCGGGTAGCAGAGGCGCGCAAGCATCTCGCGCGAGTAGTTCACGATGTCGCAGTCATGCATCGCGACCACGCTCGCGACGCCCGCGGAAAAAACCGCACCGAGACACAGCCATACATTGCGCCCCTTCCCCGCCCCAGCGCCCCCGATGCCGTGCGCGAGCGTCCGCAGCAGTCTGGAAATGCGCGGGCCATCGTTCCAAAGCAGCAGCGCCTCCTGCGGCAGCGCGCCGAAGATTTTCCGCGCGCGGTTCCATTTCGCGGCGGTGTCCGCGCCATCAATGCCGATGACGATCTGCCGCAGATACTTCGCTCCTTTCAGCTCACCGAGAATCCGCTCCAGCGCCGGCGTACCGAGTTCGCGCACATGGCACGGCAGCACGAGCGCGATGGGCGTCGCGATGGTAAGAGCGCACAGCTCCGCCTCGATCCGCGCGACATTCGGCGGCCCGAGCCGGTGCAGCGTGGTGATCGCGCCGGTCTGAAAAAAATCCGCCATGCGCGCACTCTGCCGCGCGGTGCAGATGAGGCGAGAAAATCCGTCCTGCGGAAATGAAACCACGAAGGACGCGAAGATCACGAAGGCGAAGCGGCGACGCGGTGCGCAAGGAGCGCTCCTTGGCACCCTCTTTTGTGAGTGCAAAGGCTTCGCGCGATCCGCATCCATCGCGGCCCATGCGATCCGCGCCGACCAGCAGCCTCAGCTCCGAACTGCGCTCGCTCCCGCGGGCGTACTGGGTGCTCACGGCGGGCTGGTTTGTAAACCGCTTCGGCACCTTCGTCGTGCCGTTTCTCACGCTCTTCCTCACGAGCCGCGGGCATCCGCCGATGGCCGTCGCGCTCGTGCTGAGCATGAATGGCCTCGGCCAGTTTTGCTCCTCGCTGCTCGGCGGATATTTCTCCGACCGCTTCGGGCGTCGGCACACGATCATGCTCGGCACATTTGCCAATGCGGCCGCCATCTTCTCGCTCTACTTCGCGGAGAAAATCGGCGCGATTGCCGCCTTCATGTTCCTCGCGGGATTTGCCGGCGGCTTCTACATGCCCGCGAGCAATGCGCTGCTCGCCGACCTCGTGCCCGAGCCGATGCGACTGCGCGCCTATTCCATGCAGCGCGTCGCGATCAATGTCGGCTTCGCGTGCGGAACGGCCGCCGCGGGTTTCCTGATCGGCTGGTCCGTCTTCGCGCTGTTCGCGGGCGATGCGATCACGACGGCGGCATTTGGAATCATCGCGCTCACGATGCTCCCGCACGGCCTGCGTGTGCAGCGCGCGGAGGCGTCGTGGTCGCAGGCGTGGGCGGTGCTGCGGCGCGACCGCGCATTCTGGGCGCTGTGCGCTTCCACCATTCTCACATCGTTCGTCTTCCAGCAGTTTGGCTCCACATTTTCCCTCGAGGTCAAGCAGCGGAATCTCACGCTCGACCTCCTCGGCTGGCACCTCGGCCCCGAGATGGTCTTCGGCCTGATCCTCGCGTGGAACGGCACGCTCGTGGCGACGTGCGAACTGCCGCTCACGCGATGGACGCAGCGCTTCGAGTCGCGCAATGTGATCATGCTCGGCTATCTGCTGCTCGGCGGCGGCTTCGCGATCAATGCGCTGCACGGCGGCGTGGGGATGTTCTTCGGCGCGATGACCATCTTCACCATCGGCGAAATGCTCAGCCAGCCGATGCGCTCCGCCTACGTCGCCGCGCTCGCACCCGAGACGATGCGCGGCCGCTACATGGGCGCGCTCGCGATGGCCGCGACGAGCGCAAACATCTTCGGCCCGCAGGTGAGCCTCCCCTTTCACTCCCACTCACCCGCCGGGCTCTGGCTCACCTGCGGCGCGCTCGGCGTGCTCGCCGCAGCGGTGCTCGGATTGTGCGGGCGGCGCGCGTCGGCGGAAACTTCGGCGCGCCTCATCCCGTGACCGGTCGCAGGTCTATGAGGTGCAACTGCCGCGCGCCCTCGTGCGGACTGTCGATGCACGCAAATTCCCCGCTGCGCGAACTGCGCGGATGCGTGTCGCAACGCCACTCGCCGGTGTATTCCTTTGGCGAATGGAAACCCCCGAGCAAATGCACGCGCCCCGTGGCAAGATGGAAAAGATACGGCTTCTGGTGGCGCGCCGCATCGGGGTACGTGTCGCACAGGATCCACTGGTTGCCGGGCAGGTAGGTGCAGTGCCCGTCGGTCGGCAGCATGCCGTCGATCGCCTGCGCCTTGTTCGTCCTGTCCTCGAAAACTTGGAAGCGCCAGAGCTGCTCATCCCAGCCCGCGTAGGCGAGGATGTGCGTCGCGTCTCGCCACACAAAATGCGAGACACGTCCGCTCGGATTCAGCAGGTGCAGATCGCGCCCGTCCGCGCCGACGGTGAACTGCCGCGTCTTCCAGCTTTTGCCCTCGGCTTCGCCGCGCCAGCGGTGGAGGAAAGTGAATCGCTTCCCGCCGGGCGCGACGAGCAGGTGATTGAACCAGTGCTTCGAGCCGTTTGAAAATCCGCCCGGCTGCTCCACCTTCGCCACATCCGCAAATGACAGCAGCAGCGACTGCTTTCCAGTCTCCATGTCGGTCTTCCAGATGCCTGCGTCCTCGGGCGCGAGCACGTCGCGATTTGGGTCCGGCACGCCCGCGTAACCGTAGCCGGGGCGCGTGTCGTTCAGCCGGCGGAAATCCGGCGACACGCCCCATTTTCCATCCGCACTCAGCGCGTAGATCGGGTGCGGGATCGTGCGCTTCTTCCCCGTCCTCACGTCCATGATGTGGCAGACGAAATGATCGCCCTCGCGGTCATTCCACATCACGCTCGATTCCGTGCCCGGCACCCACTGGAGCATGGCTCCCTGCTGCCAGTTCCACGCGCGCGACTCCCCGAGTTCGATCCATTTGTCGCCGTCCTTCAAGTCCACCATGCCCACGCGAATCACCTCATCGCGCGTCGGCGAACGGCCCTCGAAATCCGCCTCGTTCGCAAGCACCAAGAGGTCGGAGGGGTCAAACTGAAATTTGTCGTAATACGCGAACCAGTGAAACTTCGGCCCGTGCGTGATGGCGCGCACTGGCGGAAATTTTTCCGCATCTTGCGCACGCAGCGTAGGAGCGAGCGAGGCGGCGGCAAGCGTGCGGAGAAAAGTGCGGCGAGGGAGCATGGCCTGCTTTTTCATGATGAAGCCCGGCGCTGTCACCGCATTATTTTTCCTGCCGCAGCGGGACACTGCCCGTCCGCGAAGACAGCTCCGCGACCGATTCGTGCTTGCCAGCAGGTGCAAACTCTGCCCATTTTCCACGCCGTCGTAAGACAGCCGGGCAGTCCTTGCTAGTCGCCAGAGCAACATAAGTGTGAGGCTTTGGCGTTTTTGCCAAGTGTCAGTTCAGCGCCTCTCCGGAGTCGCATGTCGGTCTGCGGCAAAAACCCAGTTAACCAGTATCCATGAACAACAAATTGTTTGTCGGCAACCTCGCGTGGGCGACCACGGAAGGAGCCATTGAAGAAGCCTGTGCCGCCAGCGGCACCGTCACCGAATGCAGCCTCATGCTCGACCGCGCAACCGGCCGTTCGCGCGGCTTCGCCTTCGTCACGATGTCCTCGGAAGAGGAAGCCAACAGAGTCATCGAAGCCCTCAACGGCAAGGAAGTGGACGGCCGCAAGTGGCAGGTCAACATCGCGCGCCCGAAAGAAGATCGCCCTCCGCGTTCCTTCGACGGACCTCCGCGCGGTGACCGCGGCGGCTACGGCGATCGCCCGAGCGGCGGCGGCGGTGGCGGCGGCGCACGCCCTCCCTATCGTGACGGCGGCGGCGGCGGTGGTGGTGGAGGAGGCTACGGCGGCGGTGGAGCCGGCGGCGGCGGTGGCGGCGGTGGCCGCGACCGTTACTAAGCCCGGCCAGCACTCTTGCTGACTCCCGTGCGGCGCTAGCCGCTCCGAGCATCACATTTTCGCGGGAAGAAAATTTTCCGCGCAGGGTTTTTGCGCCCTGAAATTTCAACCGACGACGGGCAGGACGCCATGCGCCTGCCCGTCGTTTTGGTATCCGCGAATCGGGATGCCACGAGGATCCCAGTGGATCGTCCTCGGAGAACAAACCCGACGCCACGGAAGAATCCCGTGGCATTGCTTCCGACCACCTATTTCGCCAGCGGAAGCATGATCGAAAAAATCGCCCCGTGCCCCGGTTCCGAGCGCGCGCGGATGCGGCCCTGGTGCGCCTCGATGATCCGCTTGCAAATCGAAAGACCGAGGCCGGTGCCCGTTTTTTTTCCAAATGTCGCGAACGGCTGAAAGAGTCGCTCGGCAATCTCCGGCGCGATGCCCGTGCCAGAGTCCTCGACCTCGATCTGTATTTCATCGTCCCCACGCGCAAAGCGCAGCGTGACCGCGCCACCCTTCGGCATGAAGTCCGCGGCGTTGTTGATGAGATTGTAAAACGCCTGTACGAGCCGGCGTTCATCAATGTTCAGCGGCACCTCGGGAGGCGGGTTTTCGCAGACGATCGTCACGCCGCGATCTCCCGCCAGCGGCCCGACTTCCTCGATGAGCAGGCGCACAAAATCGTGAAAGTGCATCGGCGTG
>JANXZI010000759.1 GCA_025355595.1 Spartobacteria bacterium | reverse complement strand
GGCGAAGGTCATGCGCAGCGCGGGGGAATCGAAGACTTCGGGATTCAGCACCCACTGCGGGCGGCGGCCGGCGTGGCAGTCGGCAATGGCGCGCGCCGCGGCCTCGCTCACGCGCGCTCCGGTGTCGGTGCCGAAGGACGCCTGATGCGGTGTGATGAGGACATTCGGCGCGCTCACGAGCGGATGCTCGGGCGGCAGCGGTTCGGTGACGAAGGCATCGAGCGCCGCGCCCGCGATCCATCCCTCGTGCAGCGCGCGCACGAGCGCGGCCTCGTCCACGATGGCGCCGCGCGAGGTGTTGATGAGATGCGCGCTCTTTTTCATCCGACGGAGCTGCGCCTCGCCGATGAGCCCGCGCGTCTCCGGCGTGAGCGCGGCGTGCAGGGAGACAAAGTCGGATTCCGCGAGAAGCTGATCGAGTGTGGTAAAATGCACGCCAAGTTTTTCCGCCTCCGCCAAAGAAGCCGGCGGCGCGGGATCAAATGCGATCACGCGCATCCCGAATGCCGCCGCGCGTTTCGCGACCGCCTGCCCGATGCGCCCGCAGCCGACGAGGCCGAGCGTCTTGCCCGCAACCTCGGTGCCCCATTTCGGTTCCCATGTTCCCGCCCGCAGCGAGACGTAGCCCTCATGCACGCGGCGCGCGATGGCGAAGAGCAGCACCAGCGCGTATTCGGCGACCGCCTCGTTCAGCAGGCCCGGCGTGTAGGCGATCACGATGCCGAGCCTCGTCGCGACCTCGCGGTCAATCGCATCGCAGCCGACGCCCCAGCGCGAGAGCACCTTCAGCCGCGCGGCGTGCGGCGACTCCAGCACCGCTGCGGAATATTTGTCCACGCTCGCAAAAATCGCATCCACGCCATCGAGCAGTGGCAGCACTTCGATCTCGCTGAGCGGACCGTAGCGCGGCGAATGCGAGATGGAAAAATCCGCGCCGCCGAGGATTTCACGCGCGCCTTTTCCGACGACGGGATCGGCGAACGGCGAGGAGGTGATGAGGACGTTCCAAGGCATGCGGTTCACGGCGCGCAAGTCGCTCAGTACACGTCCCGCCGGTACCGCTTCTCGGTCTTCATCAGCGTCTCCTCGACGAATGCGCGGGCCTCCTCCGGCGACTTGCCGCCATGCGTCTGCACGATGGCAATGAGTTCCTCGTGCACGTCCTTCGCCATGCGCTCCTTGTCGCCGCAGACGTAAAAATACGCGCCGTCGCAAAGCCATTTCCAGAGCTGCGCGCCCTGCGCGTGCATCCGGTGCTGCACGTATTCCTTGCGGCCATCCGTCTCGCGCGACCATGCGAGATCGAGGCATTCGAGGACGCCGTTCTTGATCCATCCCTCGAATTGCTCACGGTAGAAAAACTCCGACGATGAGCGACGCTCGCCGAAGAACAGCCAGTTTTTTCCGCGAGCCCCCGTGGCCTCGCGCTCCTCGAGAAATGCGCGGAACGGTGCGACGCCGGTGCCCGGCCCGACCATGATCATCGGCGCATCAGGACTCTCCGGCATTCGGAAATGTTTCTGCACCTGCCCGAAGACGGCCGCCGTCTCGCCCGGCTGCCAGCGCTCGCAGAGAAAGGTCGAGCACACGCCGCTGCGCGCGCGGCCATGCGCGGTCCAGCGCACCGCGGCGACGGTGAGGTCCACCTGCTCAGGATGCGCCTTCAGCGAGGATGCGATCGAGTAGAGGCGGATGTTCAGCCCGCGCAGCGTGTCGGTGAATTCCTGCGGCTCAAATTTCACGCCGGGAAATTCCGTGAGCACGTCCACGCAGTCGCGCGCGGCATTCCACGCCGAGGTGTATTCGTCGAGCGCCCCCGCATTCTCCGGCTTCAGCAGCTCCGCGATCTTTTCCACGCCCTTCTCGGCGAGCTTCGCGAGGAATTTTTTCTCGGCGAAATGGATCTGGAAATCGCGCAGCAGCGCCTCGCGCACCGGCTTCTCCGCGTCCTTCACCTTCACGATCTCATCGCCGGAAAAGCCGAGCGTCTTCAGCGTGAGTTCGACGAGTTGCGGATCGTTCACCGGCTTCACCGCGAGCGCATCGCCCGCCTCATACGTGAGCCCGCTACCTGCGAGCGAAATCTCGATGTGCCGCGTGTCCTTGTCCGAGCCGGGGCCGCAGAGACTCACGTTGCGGGTGCAGCGCGCCAGGAAGGGGTTGCGAACGTGGTAGGGGGACATGCCGTTGGATTTATGATTTTGGATTTAAGATTCAAGATTTGTCGCCACCTGCGCGAGAGGCGTCGAGCCGCGAAAATCATAAATCCTCAATCCTCAGTCTTAAATCACTTCGCGCTTCCCCTCGCGCATCACTCCGCGAAGCTCGCGACATGCCACGCTACGAATTCGTGCAGCTCGATTCCACCCCCGGCGTCCCCTGCCCTTGCGGCACGTCGCACCGCGCATTTGCCACGCCGGAAAATGTGCTTGCCACCACGCATCTCGTGGAAATTTCCGGGGACGCGCGCACGCATTACCACAAACGCCTCACCGAAACGTACGTGATCCTCGAGGGCGAAGGCTTTCTCGAACTCGACGGCGAACGCATCCCCGTGAAGCCACTGAGCACGATCCTGATCCGCCCCGGCTGCCGTCACCGCGCGGTGGGAAAGATGAAGGTGCTTAATTTCGTCGTGCCGGCATTTGATCCGGAGGACGAGTGGTTCGATTGAGACTTCAACGCCCAGCGCCCAACGCCCAACATCGGACGCCCAAGGAGCAGGGATACCGCGGCGGATTCCAGCCTTGAATGTTGGACGTTGGGCGCTGGATGTCGGGCGTTGAATTTATGCCCACGGGGATTCTCACGCGGCGTGTTGGCAAAGTCGCACCGTGCGGCCGCACTCCATCGCGCCTTTCATTTTCGGAAGCATCAGATTGATTGGCCCCACGATGCCCCGGATTCGCACGCCCATCCTTTTCATCCTCACCGCGAGAGTCGCCTGCGCCGCGACCACGCTCCCGCCCGGGCAGGCTGAATTTTTTGAAAACAAGATCCGCCCCTTGCTCGCGAGCGAATGCCAGGAATGCCACGATGCGAAGAAGCAAAAGGGCGGCCTGCGCCTCGACTACCGGGACGGTTGGAAAAAGGGCGGCGACTCCGGCGACACGATCATCCCCGGCGAACCCGCGAAGAGCCTCCTGCTGAAATCCATCCGGCACGAGGACCCCGATCTGAAGATGCCCTCGAAGCGGCCGAAGCTGAGTGATGCCGTCATCGCCGACTTTGAAAAATGGATCGCCATGGGCGCACCGGACCCGCGCGACGAGCCGGCGAAAGTCGAAACCGCCGTCCCGTGGGAAAAGCTCCTCGCCGATCGCAAGACATGGTGGAGCCTCCAGCCAATCCAAAAGTCCCCGCCGCCCGCTGTGAAAAATTCCGCGTGGCCGCAGCACCCCGTGGATCATTTTCTCCTCGCAAAAATGGAGGATCACGGTCTCGCGCCCGCCGCCGATGCCGATGCGCGGACCATCATCCGCCGCCTCACCTTTGCACTCACAGGCCTGCCGCCGACGCCGGAGGAGGTGGCGGCGTTTGTGCTGGAATGCGGCGGGGAAAAGGAGAGAGGGCGACAAGGAGAGGGGGAGAAGAGTCCCGTCTCCTTATCTCCCCCTCTCCTTGTCTCCTTGTCTTCGCAAGCACACAAAGCCATCGAGCACGCGACTGATCGCCTGCTCGCCACACCGCGCTTCGGCGAGCACTGGGCGCGGCACTGGATGGATCTCGTGCGCTATGCCGAATCGCACGGCAGCGAGGGCGACCCGGATATCCCCGAGGCATGGCGTTACCGCGATTACCTCATCCGCGCGTTCAATGCCGACGTGCCCGTGAATCAGATTATCCGCGAGCATATCGCAGGCGATCTGATTCCGAACCCGCGCTGGAATCGCGACGAGCAATTCAACGAGAGCATCCTCGGTATCGCGCATCTGCGCTTCGTCGAGCACGGCTTCCAGCCGGTGGACACGCGCGACGAGCAGGTGAAGGTGACGGACAGCCAGATTGATGTCGCGATGAAGGCCTTCCAGGGCCTCACCGTCTCATGCGCGCGCTGCCACGATCACAAATTCGACGCCATTTCGCAACGCGACTACTACGCCCTCGCTGGAATCTTCGAGAGCAGCCGTCCCGCGATGGTCGCGATTGACGAACCCGCGCTCCTCGAAACGAACCGCGCGGAACTCGCCGCGCTGAAGGTAAAAATCCGCGAGGCGCTTTTTCAGGACTGGAAAAATGAGCCCCCAAAGATTCTGGGCAAGCTCCGCAGCGAGTTCATCCCAAATCCAAACACGGCTTTCCTCTCAAGGCAGATCGAATTGCTCCAGCAAAGGCTCGCCACGCTCGATCACCTCGCACGCCAGCGGCTCGTGAAGGAAGACACCGCGCAGCCGCTCTCCACCGCCCCGCGGCCCATCGCGCGCTGGTCATTCGACGGCGACGCGCGCGACTCGCTCGGCACGCTGAACGGCGAACTTCTCGGCGGCGCGGAAATCCGCCATGGCCGGCTCGTGCTCGACGGAAAGGAGGCGCATTTCCGCAGCGCTCCCCTCCACCGCGAACTGCGCGAGAAAACCCTTGAGGCATGGGTGAGCCTCGCGACGCTCGATCAAGCCGGCGGCGGAGTCGTGACGGTCGAGAGCGCAAACGGCGCAGTGTTCGACGCGCTCGTCTTCGGTGAAAGGTCGCCGCAACACTGGGTCGCGGGCAGCAACAATTTCCGGCGCTCGCAGGCCCTCGCCGCACCCGCCGAAAACGCGAAGCCGGGCGACCTCATCCACATCGCCGCGAGCTACCGCGCGGACGGAACCATTGCATTTTTCCGCAACGGCCAACAATACGGCCAGCCGTGGAAACCGCAGGACGCAAGCCCCGTCGCCTTCGCCGCAAAGGACGCGCACGTGCTGCTCGGACGGCGTCACACAGGCGGCGGGCGCGCATTTTTGCACGGCGAAATTGACGAGGCGCGTCTCTACGATCGCGGGCTCGACGCTGCGGAAATCCACGCGTCCTTCCAATCCGGGCAAAAGGCACTCGGCCTCGACGCCGCCGAAATCGCGAAGGCATTCACGCCCGCCGAGCGCGCCCAGAAGGAAACGCTCGAACGGCAACTCGCCGACGCGAACGAGCAACTGCGAAAGATGTCTGACAGCGCGAACGAAAAACCGTGGCTCGCCGCGCGCGCCGATGCGGAACACAACACGGCAAATCCGCTGCACGTCTGGCAGAAGCTCAAGCACA
>JANXZI010000091.1 GCA_025355595.1 Spartobacteria bacterium | reverse complement strand
TACCATGCCGGTGGTGGAGCCCTATGCCATCAGTGAGCCCTTTTCGACAGCAGGAAAGGTAAACCTTAACTACCAGTTGATGCCGTTCAGCTACATCAAGCGCTCGACCGCGCTGCGTGCGGCGCTCCATCCGCTCCGTGTGACTGCCATTCCCCAGACATTCTTAGATGGAAGCAAACAATTCCGATACAAGGGCCAGGACAATACTGAAAATCTCCGCTATCTCGTGGATCGGGATGAAACGATCAAAGGCTTCGATGCCTTCTTCGACAAATATAAAACCGACAAGGCCAGCGGCTTCTTCAAGTCTGCTTCACAGATTTGCGAGCGTTACCTGTATCCAAAAGGCGCCGTGTATGGTGGAACCACCATCAAATATACGACAGGGGAAGGTGCGATCAAGGCATTCTGGGATAAGAACCAGCTCACTGGCGACAACGTGCGGGAAAAACCGTACGCAGACCTGTATCCTCGGATCACGACCAAGTCGAACACCTTCACGGTCCATTATCGCGTGCAGACAGTGCGTCAGAGGTCCTACTCAGGCTCGCCCGCTGGGGCCGATGCCTACTACCGGACTTTCAATGAAGGCCGGGATCAGATCATGTCCGAGTTGAGAGGCAGTGCGACCATCGAACGCTATCTGGATCCCGAGGATCCCCGCTTTCAATCCAATTACGCGCCCGCTTCCGAGCGCATCGATGTCGAAAAACAGTCGCTCGAGCCCGCTTATCGCTTCCGCATCGTGGCGAACAAGCGCTTCATGCCCTGGTAGCCTGCACGACGCAGGCCAGCGCCGCTCACGCCAGTGCCTGACGATCCGCCAGCGTCCGTGCGACCAGCCCGCGCACGCGGATCGCGTCGCACAGCATGCGCCACGAATCGCGCACGATCCGCACCTTGCTCCCCTGCGCGTTGGCCCACTGCAGGGGCATGTCCGCGACAGCGAAGCCCAGGCGCTCGGCGAGCAGCAGCACCTCCACGTCGAAGGCAAAGCCGTCCAGCCTTTGCAGCGGAAAAATCGCCTCGCGCGCGCCGCGCCGGAATGCCTTGAAGCCGCACTGAGTGTCGGCGAGCCGGATGCCGGCGATGGTGCGGAGGATTGCGTTGAAGGTCTGCCCCATCTTCCTGCGGAGAAAATGCTGCTGCGTGAGGATCTCGCTGCGCGCGTGCTGCCGGTTCCCCACGAGCACGTCCACTTTCGGCTCCTCGGAAAAACGCGCGATAAAGCGGCCAGTCTCCGGCAGGGGCGTGGAGAGATCCGCGTCCATGAAGAATGCCAGTTCACCCCGCGCACGCAGCATCCCTGTGCGCACCGCGTGACCTTTGCCCCGCTGGACATCGTGCCCGACGACCGTCATGCACCGCTTCCCCGCCGCGAGCCTCTGCGCGATGTCCAGCGTCCCGTCGGTGCTCTTTTCGACGACGATGATCACCTCGTGCGTCCACGGGACGGAGGCGAGGTAGCCGAGCACCGCCGTAATGCTCGCCTCGATGCGGCGGGCTTCGTTATACGCAGGGATGATGATGGAGACGAATGGCTCGCTGCTCTCGGACATTTCGGTTGTTTCCGCAGTGGGTATCAGTTGAATGCCCGACCGGTCAAAAGCCATGAGCGTAAATTTTCCCCCGCCTTCCCGCGTCCGCTGAACGGAACCGCACGATGTCAGCCCGCCAGCGTTGGTTTTCGTTCCTCATCATCGCGCTCGCCTTCGCCCTGCGGATGGCTGCGCTCGATCTGCGTCCCGCACATTTCGACGAGGGGATCAATGGCTCGTTCATTGACACCATGCGGACCGATGGATTCTACCGTTACGACCCTGGAAATTTCCACGGCCCGCTGCACTTCTACACGCTCTTCGCCTCGCAGCAGCTCTTCGGCCGGAGCCTGTGGGCGCTGCGGATGCCGACGGTGCTCATCGGCACCGCGCTCGTCGCGCTCATGCTCGCCTTCCACCGCTTCCTGCCGTGGCGCACGGTGTGGGTGGCGGCGATTGCCGCGGCGATTTCGCCCGCGATGGTCTTCTACTCGCGCTATGCGATCCATGAAATGTGGCTGCCATTTTTCACCCTGTTCGCGGTGTATGGCGGGTGCGGCATCCTGCGCCGCGAGGGGCGCATGGGCGACCTGTGGGCATTTGGCGCGGGGCTCGCCGGCATGGTGCTGACAAAGGAAACCTACCTCGTCCACTGGATCGCCGCAGCGCTCGCACTCGTCGCCGCGCGCTGTCTCGAATGGCTCTCGCCGCTCGAACCACGCGCCCAGCGGTCGCGGCCCGCGGATCTTTTCGCCGGGCGTCCGGCGGCCCCATCGGAGTCCGCGCGGCGCACCGCGTATTTTTCAAACCGCCAGATCGCCATCGTCACCTTCACCTGCATCGGAGCCGTCGTGCTCGTCCAGTCGGGCTTCGGCATGTTCTGGGACGGCATCGGCGGGCTCACCGAGACTTTCCGGCAGATGCTTGTGAAAGGCACGAGCACGACAGGCCCGAAATCCGAGGCCGGGCACCACAAGGAATTTTTCTACTGGGTGAAGCTGATGGGCAACTACGAGTGGCCCGCGCTCCTCGGCCTCGCGGCGGCACCGCTCCTCACGCTGCGCCGCACGCCGCTGCTCGCCACCGCGGTGATCACGACCGGCGCGCTCTTGGTCGCCGCGGGAATTTTCGGCGACGTGATCGGCCTCCACAGCGGGAGCACGAGGGAATTCCTCAAACCGCACCTGAAGCTCGGCTTGTTTTCACTCGCGGCACCACTGTCTTCGCTCGGGGTCTGGCTCATGGTGTGCAGCGCGGGATTTTTCCTCGCGTCGCCGGCGCAGAGCCGCGAGATGCGCTGGCTGGGGCTCTTCGGGCTCGCGTCGTTCGCCGCGTATTCGCTCATCCCGTACAAGACCCCGTGGTGCATCATCAATATGCTCTGGCCGTTTTTCTTCATCGTCGGCCAGCTCGCGGAGAATCTCGCCCAGACCACCGAGCGCTGGCTCGTGTATGTCGTCGGCGCGCTGCTCGCAGTCACTCCGCTGCGCGATACTTGGGCGCTGAACTACGTGCATCCGACGATTGACGGCGACCTCTACTGCTACGTCCACACCACGCCCGACATCAACAAACTGCTCCGCCCCGTCCGCGCGCTCGTCCGTGAAAATCCGCTCGAGCGGCAGATGCGCGGCATGATCCTCACGGACGCATTTCCGCTCTCGTGGGAGCTGAATGAATTTCCGAACGTGACCTACTTTGCCAGCGACTCGGACATCGAGGATCACGACGCCGACTTCATGCTCGTGCCCGCGGAACGCCAGGTGGAATTCGAGGATCGCGCCTTCGGCACCTACTTCCGCGAAAGCTTCAGGCTGCGCAACGGCCTCGACCGCGGCTGGCTCTACCTGAGCGCGGGACGCTTCGGCGCGCTGTATGCGAGGCAGTTCCCCGGACGCACCCCCGAGATTCACCCGCGCGTGCAGCAGCGAAATCCCGCGCTGCCCGACCCCTCGCGCAAATGAACTTCCTCGCCGCCGCACTTTACGCCGTCGCCAGTTCCGTGCTCATCGGGATCGCGCTCGGCTTTCAAAGTGGCGCGCTCCACCGGACATCCGCGCTGCTCGCCCTCTGCGGCGGACTCGCCATCGGCGCACTCGGCTGGTGGCGCGGGCGACGCGCAGCGAAGCTCCCCCGCCCCGGCGTGTGGGCCACGGCGTCGCTCGTGCTCTTCGCGCTCTTCAGCCTCCGCGCATTTCTCTGGCTCGTCTTCCGGAATGGCGACGAACTCTGCGTGCTCTCGCCGAACAATCTCGGCGACCTGCCGCTGCACGTCACCTTCATCCGCTACCTCGCGAACGGCGCACCCTTCTGGCCGGACAGCCCGATTTTTTCCGGCGGCAAACTCACCTACTCCATCGGCATGGATTTGTTCAACTCGCTGCTCACGCTCATCGGCGTGGACACCGTGCGCGGGCTGATCTGGACAGGACTGCTCGGCGCGCTCGGCACGTCGCTCGCGCTGCTGCGCTGGGGCGGCGCATTCACCGTGCTCGGCCTGCTCTGCAATGGCGGCCTCGCCGTCCTCGCGTGGTTCGCCGCTGCATCGGACGCATCGCTCTTTCAGGACTGGCAGACGCAGTGGGCGTGGAAAAATTTCGCGCTCGCGATTCTCGTCACGCAGCGCGGATTTTTGTTCGCGCTCCCCGCGGGCCTGCTGCTGCTCACGTCGTGGCGCACGCGATTTTTCCGCGGCAGCGAGGGATGGAAAATGCCCTTCTTCGGCGAGCTGCTGCTCTACGCGGCGATGCCGACCTTTCACATCCACACCTTCCTCACGCTCTCATTCATCCTCGGCGCGCTGCTCATCGCACGCGTCGGGGCGAGAAAGAAAATCGCCACGCTCATCGCTGCCGCATTCATCCCGGCCACCGTGCTGTGCTACCTCACCGTCGGCATGTTCAAGACCAACGCCGAACCGATGTGGGAAGACATGAGCCAGTTTGAAAATCCGCCGCCGCGCCCGGCCATGGACGCGCTCGGCTGGCAGCCCGGCTGGATGGTGAACGACGACAAGACAAACAGACTTTGGGAGCAGTTCGCCGCCTCCGCGCCAAGTGCTGAAAAATTGGCACCTCATGGAAAGTTCCTGATCTTCTGGTT
>JANXZI010000733.1 GCA_025355595.1 Spartobacteria bacterium | reverse complement strand
AGGCAGAGCACCGCGGCGGTGACGGCCAGACACGCGACGGCATCCACGAGCACCTGATCGGGAAAGAACATCGTGTCCTTCCTTTTCTTCGGCAGCTTCGGCGTGAGGCCGTGCTTCCGAAAAAGTGCGACGTGGCCGATGATGAGCAGCACCATGAGCGCCGGGAGCAGTCCCGCGTGCATGGCGAAAAATCGCGTGAGCGTGTGATGCCCATAGTTCGCATCGCCGACGACGAGGCGTTGCATCTGATCGCCGATGAGCGGGACGCCGGAGATGAGATTGGTTGCGACTTTCGTGCTCCAGTATCCGCGCTGGTCCCAGGGCAGCAGGTAGCCTGTGAGCGAGATCGCGAGCGTGAGCACGAGCAGGCCGAGGCCGAACCAGTAGTTCACCTCGCGCGGCGCCTGATACGCGCGGTCGATGATCACCTGCATAAAGTGCAGCACAAGCAGCGGCACCATGAGCTGCGCCATGTAGTGATGGATGCCGCGCAGCAGCCAGCCGCCGGGCATCACGTCATTGATGTAATGGACGCTCTCCCACGCGGTCTGCGCGCTCGGGCTGTAGTTCATCCACAGAAAAAATCCCGTGATGAACTGCACGATGATCGCAAACGTGAGCGTGCTGCCCCACACGTAGCGCCAGCGCGCGCCGCCGGGGACGTGCTCGAAAAGCGCGCCCTTCACGAGCTTGCGGAATCCGGTGCGGGAGTCGAACCAGTCAAGCAGCGCCTTCATGCCACGGGGAGCTTCTGCTTCACGCCGGCCTTGAAGTCTTGGAACTTCACCCACACGGAGCCGTCGCCGTGAATCGCCACTTCGAGTGTGTCGAGGCCGCGCGCCGACGGGCTCGGATTGATGATCTCGCCGTCGTGCGAGAACGCGCTGTTGTGGCACGGGCAAAAGAAATGTTTCTCCTCGCCGCGCCATTCCACCGCACAGCCGAGGTGCGGGCACGCGGACTGGAATGCGCGCACATGATTCTCCGAGAGGCGTTCGAGAAAGACCGCGCCGACGGCGTTGCGCCCGTGGCGCGTCCATGCGTCGGTGCGTTCGATGAAGACTTGGAAAAGCCGCGGCGCATCGCCGGTTTTGAGGGCGTCGAGCTTCGTGAGTTCCACCCACGAGCCGTCCGGCGCGGGCTTGCGCAGCGGGCCGAAGAGGACTGTGACGCCTGCGGCAACAGGCACGAGCACGCACGCGGTGCCGAGCGCGACACACGCGGCGGTTTTCAAAAACTCGCGCCGGTCGCCTTCGGGCGCGGGAGTGGGAGCAGGTGTCCCCTGCGGGGGAGATGGGTCGTTGGACATCGCGTGCAGCGTGGTGCAACCGACCGCGCAAAGGCAACCGCGTGGTGCAAAAATCACGGACAATTTGAACGCCACTCGTCCGCACCTTCGCATTTGCCGAACGCACGCGCACCGCTCATAATGTCCGCCATGCGTCCGCATTTTCTCCTCGCACTCGCAATAGCCGCCACCGCATTTGCCGCCGAAGAATACCCGCTCGGGCCGGACTCGACGCCGCAGGCGGGCGTCCCGCAGGGCGAGGTGAAGAATTTCACGCTCGGGACGAGCACGATTTTTCCGGGCACGAAGCATGAGTGGTCGCTCTACATCCCGAAGCAGTACGACGCAGCGAAGCCCGCGTGCGCGATGGTATTCTTCGACGGCGGCGGCTTTGCAAAATTGGACGGCGGGTTCCGCATCCCTGTCGTTTTCGACAACCTGATCGCAAAGAAGGAAATGCCCGTGACCATCGGCATTTTCATCAATCCGGGCACCGTGCCCGCGAGCGAAGCGAGCAAGGGCGCGCGCAGTTGCCGCAGCTACGAATACGATTCGATGGGCGATGCGAACGCCCGCTTTGTCATGGAGGAAATCATCCCCGAGGTGCGCAAGCTCGTGAAGCTCACCGACGATCCCGAGGGCTGGGGCACGTGCGGCACGAGCAGCGGCGGCATCGCGGCGTTCACGCTCGCGTGGGAAAAGCCGGAGCACTTTCACAAGGTCATCAGCTACATCGGCAGCTTTACAAATATCCGCGGCGGCTACGACTACCCCGCGCTCATCCGCAAGATGAAGGACAAGCCCAAGCCGCTACGCGTCTTCCTGCAGGACGGTGCCGCCGACCTCGACAATCTCCACGGCCTCTGGCCGCTCTCAAATCGCGACATGGACGCCGCGCTGAAATTCGCCGGCTACGATCATAAGTTCGAGCTCGGCACCGGTGGACACAGCGGAAAGCAGGGCGGCGCGATCCTGCCCGACGTGCTTCGCTGGCTGTGGCGGGATGCGGTGAAATAGCGGGAGCGCGGGTACGGGCAGCACGCGCCGTGATGATCGGGGCTGTGATTGGTGACTGGTGAAAAGTGAGTGGTGATTCGCAGCCGCGGCTTTTGCGCAATCTCTCACTCTTCAGAGCGGCGGATTCCGATCGTCGCACAAATCGCCACATGCGCGGGCACGCCAGACCAGTCACGTTTCACCAGTCACCAGTCACAGCATCGAAAGACCGAAGCCTCCGCAATCTTGGACGTGCGGCCTGCCCCTCACTTCCCGATGCAGAACTGCCCGAAGATCACGCCGAGCAATTCTTCCGTGTCCGCGCGGCCCACGATGTCGCCGATGGCGTCCATCGCGGCGCGCAGTTCCTCGCCGATGAACTCCGGCGACAGTGACTGGTCGAACGCACCGATCGCAGCGCGCAGAAAATCACGCGCAGTCTCCAGACACGACTGATGCCGCGCATTGATCGCCACGCTCCAGTCGCGTTGCGCCGCGCCTTCGAATGCGGCGTGCTCGATCGCATCGAGCAATTTTTCAAAGCCTTCGCCCGTGAGCGCCGACACTGCGATGCCGCCTTGCTCCGCCCATGATGCGTGAACGCCGAGGTCGCACTTGTTCAGCACGATGATGTGGCGCGGGCACGCGGAGGAGCCGGGGGAGGAACCACGGATTTCACGGATGCCACGGATATTTTTCAGAGGGGCGCCCGTTTCATCTGCTTCATCTGCTTCATCTGCTTCATCTGCTTCATCCGCCTCATCCGCCTCATCCGCTTCATTTGTTTCATCCGTGCCCATCCGTGTCATCCGTGGTGGAACATCCGCGTCATTTTGTGGATTCGCGGAAATATCAGATTCTCCGCCCCACATTGCTGCGTCGCCGCTCGCGTCCACCACGTGCAAGACGAGGTCCGCGCGTTCCAAAGCCCGCCGCGTGCGCTCCATGCCGGCCTGCTCGATTTCGTCGGCGCTGTCTCGGATGCCTGCGGTGTCCGTCAGCCGCACGGGAATGCCGCGCACGTTGATCGTCTCCTCCAAGACGTCGCGCGTCGTGCCGGGGAGTTTGCTCACGATGGCGCGCTCGTAGCCGAGCAGCCGGTTCAGCAGCGAAGATTTCCCCACATTCGGCGAGCCGAAGATCACCGTGCGCAATCCCTCGCGCAGCACCTTCCCCTGCCCCGCCGTCGCGAGCAGCGCACCGACCTCCGCGAGCACGCGCTCGATTCGTCCGCGGAGCGCCGCGCCCGTCTCGGGGGAAATATCCTCGTCGGGGAAATCAATGTACGCCTCCACCTGCGCGAGCGTGTCGAGCACCGCGGTGCGCAGTCCGCGGATGCGCGCGCCGAGACGGCCTTCGAGCTGTTCGTTCGCCGCGCGCAACGCGAGATCCGTCTGCGCGCTGATGACATCCATCACCGCCTCCGCCTGCGTGAGGTCCAGCTTGCGATTCAGGAATGCCCGCTGCGTGAATTCGCCCGGCTCCGCGCTCCGCGCCCCGGCGCGCAGCAGCACCTCCAGGATACGCCGCGACACGAGCACGCCGCCGTGACACGAAATCTCCACCACATCCTCCCCGGTGTAGCTCGCGGGCGCGCGGAAGACCGTCAGCAACACATCATCCAGCCGCATGTCCCCGTCGAAAATGCTGCCGAAATGCGCGAACCTCGCATTCAGTTCTGCCGCGCATTTTTTCCCGCGAAATACTGCGCGCGCAATCTCCACCGCCCGCGTCCCGCTCAGCCGCAGCACGGCGATCGCCGCCTCCCCGAAGGCGGTACTGATGGCGGCGATGGTGTCATTCATCCCCGCACCCTACCGGGCCAGCGAACCACTTGAAAAGACTCGCCTGTCCACTGCATTCCGGCGAAGAGCGGGCTCGGCGATACCCGCGAGGAAGGCGTGCTCGAAACCGGCCTGAACCCGCCCGCGCCCAGTGCCCGGCTCCCGCGCGATCTTTCAACAGGCCGTCAGTGCACGACAACGTCATCTTCGGTGCCCATCACGCGGTCTGGCCCGGCAGACCGGATCTCCATGCTGGATCTCGAAAGCTGGTGAAAAAAATACGGCGTCCCCCAGCGGTCCAGGAGTTCTCCCTTTCCATCCAGACTCTGGCCTTCCGGCGGCCCGAGTATCGCTCCCTTGGAATTTCCACCCATCACGGCTTTCATGATTTCCGCATTGGTGCCCACCGGGTTTTCACCCATCTGGGTTCGATAGTCGCGAAGCATCAGGCTTACCTTGTCGGCATCAATGGATGCAGCCCTCCGATCGGCATCGGCAGCAAGGGGATCGCCCGGTGAAGTCCGCAGGCGTGGCGCCGGCATGGGAGCAGTGGTCCCAGTCGGAACGCGAGGCTGCCGCGGGGATGGGGTTGCATTCGGCGGCATGGCACCGGAATTAGGATTGGCCGGAGAAATGGCTGGGGAGTTAGCCGCGGGCTGCGTGGATGCGGTCACGCCTGTCTTTCCAACACCCGAATCCGGCGGCGTGACTGGAGGCGGCGTGACCTTATCCCGGCTCACAGGTGGCGCGGGACTAACCTTGTTCCCGTCTTTGCCGCCCCAGTCGCCCACATAGGCAATGATGGCAATAACCACGGCCAGCCCCGCGAGCAGTGCTGCGAGCCGGAGTTTCAAGGCTGCCAACCTTCCCACATACTAGGCCATGAATCCCAGATAGCCTCCCCCATAGGATCCTGGGAAACGGGTGAGGTTCGGGAAGACGGACGTGATATTCGTGCTGCTCACACCCAGCCATCTGGCCAGCGTCGCGGCGTATTGATCCACAGAGGTAGTCGGGATCCAGCGGCCCGTGCTCGTGTCGTCCGGGCCACCGACGGTCAGAGTGGGAAAGGTTCCATAGGTCCGCTTCCCGTTCACCGCGCCTCCGATCACGATTTGATGCGTGCCCCAGCCGTGATCGCTGCCCAAGCCATTGGATGGAAACGTGCGGCCAAAGTCGCTCGCCGTAAAGGTGGTCACACGATTGATGAAACCCGAGTCCGCATAGGCTATGCCGATCTGCTTCAGCGCCTTCTGGAAGGCCCAGACGCACTGGCTGACTTCTGCAAGGAGGTTCGCATGGGAGCCGATCACGACCGCCGCATTGTTTGTCGTAGTGGAGCCGGCATTGTTCGTCTGAGCCGTGTGAGTATCATAGCCGCCAGCCTGGACAAAGAAAATCTGCCGCTTCATGCCCAGTCCGCCATTGTCGGCGCTGGATCGGTAGCCGGCCTCGATGATGCGCGCCACCATCTTGAACTGCGTCATCAGCCCGGAGGTAAAAGTTGAACCCGCATTGGGCGTCACCACTTGGTCAATGGTGGTCGTCTTGCTCCAGTTCGCCGCCGTCTTCCAATAGCTCGCAGCATTGTTCGGATCCACATTGCCCGGCAGCTTCGTATAACCGAGCCCGGTGCTCAGTGCCGCACCTGTGATGATCGTATTGTCCAGAGCCTTGGCATAGTTCGCCGTAAACAGGTTCGGCTGGACCTTGTCCACGCCAAGGATGTTATTCATCGCAGTCTGCCGCGCGGTCGTCGCCGAGGACGGATTGACCGGATTTGAGATCGAGACCACCCCGCCCGTTCCCACCGAGTATTGCTGGACCGAGGCACCCACCTCGAACGTATTTGCACCCACGAGAGTGACACACGTCGAAAGCGCGTCCAACGGTCCATTCTGCGGATTGAAAGAATGCAGCAGATCCGCCATGCGTCCACCCCAACCCGTGGACGGCGGCTGATCCGGGATGGATGTCTGCCACTGCGTGACCTGATCGGCGTGTGAGAAAAGTTGCGGCGGTTTCGCGACCGAATTGGCAAGGTACTGCGCCTTGGTCATCGGAAACACCAGCGGCCCCGCGTTGAAGACCAGTGCGACATTCCCGAGATCGCTATAGCCCGAGGGGTTTTGGTTGAACATCTGCGCCAGCTCATACATTGCCGGGTGCAGCCCGTAACCATGTGCGTCACTCACCGTCGGGGAAAGCGCCAGCGCTGAAGCATTGCCGCCATCGGCATTCGGGATGGCCAGCGCCGGCGTCCGGATCGTCGCATAGTTCGCATATTCCCCAGAGATCGTTGGGATTATCACATTGTTTGAATCATTGCCCCCCGACAGGAAAAGGCAGATGATCGCCTTATAGTCCGAGAAAGGCCCCTGAGCCAGCGCGGCATTCATGAAGTGAAGGTCACGGAGGCAATTTCCCATCGCTGCGGTGCCCATGGCGGCGCAGGCGGCTTTGCGGATGAATCCACGGCGGTTAGTGAGCAGGCTTTCGGGTTTCATGGGTGGACTATTTCTGGACTGAGTACTCCGCGGACGTGGTGATGAGGTGGATGACCGCCCGCACGCGGTCGCGCATCTGCTGGTTCGTCGGCGTGGGACTCGTCATGGGAAAGTTCGTATCGTTGGCGACGAAGTTAATAATTTCGGCACGCGTATTGGTGGTCGCAGGCGAGACCGTCACGGAGACCAATGGACCTCCAATGAGCAAATTCGCCAATTCATCCACCAACCCTGGAATCCCTGGACTGCCAGTAGTGGAAGTCTTCGCGATTGTCATATAGCTGCCGATGTCCATGACCACGGATCCACCGCCATTGTTGAAGCTGTTCAGACCATTCAGATTCGAGTTTCCACCGCCCGTTCCGATGATCATGTTCGTGATACTGTTCGTCAGATTCGAGATATTCGTATCTGTCGAAAGCTGGAACTCCGGCGAATTGATTCCGGCGTTCGACAGGGTTCCGGGGAACTTATAATCGGGGAAGAAAAAGTTGAACACCGTCGGCGCATTGACCGGCGACTGAGTCAGTGTCCCCTCCGTCGAGCCGAGGATGAATGTACTCTGGTTAATCGTGATATTCCCCGATCGCCCGAGCGGCGGCGGCACGAGCGGATAGATGGTGATGCCGTTGTTGCTCCCCGAGGGCTTGGGATATGTCCCGCCGTTCGTGCTGGCCGGAAGATAGGATATCTTGAAGTGATCCTCGTCCGCGGTCTCAGTCAGCACATAATCGGCATCCGCGAGCGGATTACCGACGACTGGCACATCCACCCAGACGTTTTGCCCCACAAGCATGTTGTGGTTCACATTGGTGTTAAACTGCACGATCGTATTGCTGCTCAGAGGCGTGTAGCTGGTGGTCAGCTTTGGAAGCAGCGTGTTGCCCCCGCGCGCCGTGGCTGGCGTGTCGGAAGTCGCGACTGTGAAGGAACTGCCGGTCGGATTGGTCAGGACGTCATAGATTCCGTCCGACGGGATGGCGGCACCGCCGGCCGTCGTCTGCGTGAGGAATTTCAGATAGACGCGGCTGCGAATGAGCTTGGCCGTAGTTGCCACGGAATAGTCAGCCGGCGCGGCCGTGCAGGTGACCGGGACGGTGAATGTATTTGTCCCTGTGACCGTCGGGACGAAGGTGCCATTGATGGCGCTTCCGAACGCCCCGTCCGTCACGCCCGCAATCGTCACCACGCCGCCGCTGACAAGGTTATGCGCGGCACCCGTGGTTATGACACACGGGTCAGTCGCCGGGACGGTGCCGGGAGCGATGCCAGTGATGAGCACGGTAGTGCCGGGGACGCCGGCATTCGTGGCCGGCCCACCGGTGTTCACCGTGAGGATATTGCTATTGGCGATCTGCGCATAAGTCGCATTCGCCATTCCCGTCGCCGTGACATCGAGCGTACTCGCGCCGACGATGCTGCCGGTGTTGTCCGTGGATGGTGAGGTGCAGTTCGAGGCAATGGAGAAAGTGCTCGCATCCACCACCGTCACCTGGAAGGTGGCATTAATCGTCGGGGTGAAAGAGCCGCCGCTGACACTGCCAATCGTCACACTATCACCCGTGGTCAGACCGTGTGGTGCGAGAGTGGCGACACGGCAGCGGCTGCTCACCATTTTCATCGAGGCAACAGCATTGGTCGGCGCGACAGTGCAGTTCACCCCGTCAATCGTGAATGTCGTCTCATCAACCTTTGTGATGGCCCTGGAGGAACCGGACAAAAATGTCGTCGAAGTGCTGCCGTTGTAAGTCCCGGTCGTGACCCCAGAGACTCGGATCGTGTCACCGGTGACCAGTCCGTGCGGCTCGCTTGTCACGACTGGGCACGGATTTCCCGTGCTGATGCTTGTGATTCCCGCCCACGTCTTCGCGATGCCAAGCGTGGCGCTCACGCTGTAAGTCGTGCTCGTGGGGACATCCGACGGATTCGGCCTCGTTCCCGTGGGGGTGTAGTTACCCCGGAAATCCAGGCCCATGCTGAAGCCCGTGCTGAAGTCGTTCGGCGAGTTGGTCACGATTCGCAGCTTGTTGGAACTTACCCCAGTAAGCTGAGTGTAGGTGCCGGTATAGCTTGCAGCCGGAAAGGCGCGCGCGACCCCTGTGAGGCGCATCACAGGCTCCCGCTGTTTCCCAAAGGTGGCGTTCGCCGCAGCCGCCGAATAGCTGCGCGCTTCGCCATCGAGCAGGATCTGCCGGACCACTGCGGTCATGTCGCCCCGTACGCCGGAG
>JANXZI010000693.1 GCA_025355595.1 Spartobacteria bacterium | reverse complement strand
TTGTCCGCGCCCACGCTGCTGAGGAAAAGATACATCGGCGTCTCGGGCTTGAAGCCGGTGACCTGGTCGCCGGATTTCACGCCGGCCTTCAGCAAGTCTGCGCCGCGTCCGTCGGGGTAGATCGAGAGGTAGAGGTTGTATTTCCGATCCGCCGCGTCGTCGAAGTGGATGATCATGCGGCGTCCGTCGTTGAAGTGGGTGGGCTCCGTGAATTCGCGCAGTTCCGGCGCGGGGCCGGAGCCTTCAGCGTTCAGTTTCGCGAGGAGATTTTCCTGCGGGCCGATCCACACCGGGAGTGGCATCCGCAGTTTGCTCTTTGCGAGGATAGCGGGCGCGGTGTGTTCGATGGATTCGTATTCCGCGACGAGGCCGGAGAGCTTGTAGCTGCGCACGGGCACCGTCTTCATCTCGCCAAGCCACGGCACTTCGTTGCGCGCCTCGACGATGATTTTGTCGAGTGTCAACGGCAGGTCCACGATGCCGTCTCCGCCGCGCGAGCCCCACCACGTCGTCTCGAGTTCGCGCGCGCCGTCGTAGGGATGCGTGCCGGGCAGCGGGAACCGCACGTAGCGCCAGCCATCGAAAGTCACCGAAGACCAGCCGTGCGTGTCGTCGCAATTCCAGTCGTCCTTCGTGCCGTTCGATGTCCAGATTTCGCCCTTCGCATCGCGGAGCTGATACACGATTCGGCCCCACGAGGAGTTGCCCTTGATCCAGATGCCGAGCGCCGACGCCTTGCCGGGAATCGCGACGGGCTTCTTCAGTTTCAGCGCACCGTATCGCGTCGCGAGCGGGCGATCTCCCGGCTCCACCGGCAGCGTCACCGCGACCGCATCCGCATGGCCTTCCTCGCCCGATCCGAATTCCGCGGTGAGTTTCGGATCCGGGATGCGGCGCACGGAAAAATGATTGTAGGCGTAAGCCTTGTCCTCCGTGCCATCGTATTCCCATTTCGCCGCGGTCATGTCCGCGAGCGGTCGCGTGATCGGCGCGGGCGCCGAGTCGAAAGTCGCCGCACCGAGATCGAAGCCATCAATCGCTTCGACACCCGTGAGCCAAATCGGAGTCGGAGTGAGCGGGACGCTGATTACGCCGTCGCGCACCGGCACCTTCGTTGCGTTGCCCATCGCGTCGGTGAGTGTCGCCTGTGTGCCGCGCACCTTCACCTGCGCGGCGGATTTCCCCGTGACGCGCCAGAGCGCAAAAATCTTCGCGCGATCCTTCGCGCGCTGGAACGCCATGCAATACGTCGTGAGGCTGCCCGTCTCCACGCCGCCGATCGGGTCCGCGCCGCACAGCATCGTCGTCATCGTCGCGATGGCGGCCACGGCGGGCTTCGGATTTTCGAGCGGAGCCCGATGGAAAACCCCCGCGCCGTAGTGCTCCGCGCCATAGTAATTTCCCGCGTCGTGCGGGACGATCCCCGCCTCGAATCCTTCCACGCCGTAGCCGAGACCGAGCAGCAGATAGCGCACTTGGTAGTCCATCTGCTCCGGCTCCGTGAGCGCGCCGGGATTCGTCGGGAAGAACGGGCCTTCGCACCAGTGGATCGGCAGCTTCGGCCAGCCGAGCCGTTTCGCTTCCTGGCGGAGCATCCACAGTTGGTTGATCGATCCCGTTGTGTTCGACGACTCCGGCAGCAGCTCAAACATCGGCGCATCCATGCCGTAGCCATCCACCACGTCCTTGCTGATTCCGGCGCGCAGGTAGGCCGTCGTCCCGATCGGCGCGCCCCATTGCAGCAACTTTCTCGCCTGCGGATATTGCGCGCGGAGCGCGTTCCCGATCGCGGTGAAGATGGGCACCTGATGCTCGGCATTTTGCCGCTCCTCGTCGCTCAGTCCGCGGTCGCCATCGCCGGTGTAGAATGGCCACGGCGCATATTGGGCCAGGCGCCCGATGTGCCATTCGCCGCCGTAAAAGTAAGTCGGCGATGCGGCCTGCTTGGAGAGCTGCTCCATGGCATCGAGTTCCGTCTGGATCATCTTTTTCTGCCCCTCGGCGTCGTCCTTTTTCCAGCGGTAAACCACGTTGATCACCGTGTGCGGCCCGACCGGGAGGAAGTCGTGCTTCTTCGCCATCTCGGGAGTGATGAACGCCCCGTGAATCGCGATTTTCCTCATCCCGATTTTGCGCAGCATCGCGAGCAGTCCGTCATTCTCCGGGGTATTCACGCCGAACGGCGTGTAGTGCCCGAGCAGGTTCCATGTGCCGAAGCGCGTCTCGTTCACCGCATCGCCATACGTGCGCGTATCCGGCGGCAGCAGCACCATGCTCAGCGTGTTCTCGCGCTTCACGCCGCCCGCCTCGACGGTGATCTTCAGTTCATGCCAGCCGAGTTTTTTCAAATCGAACTGCAACTCCGCATCGCGCGTCTCGCCGGCACCCACTTTCACGCTGCCCGTCACGGTCGTCTGCTCCTCGCTGTCGTAGCTCTTCGACTGCATCGTGACCTTCGCCGTGAGCGCCGCCGTGCCCGAATTCGTGATCGCCACCGCGTGCGCCGGACGCTCCGGCTGCCCGAAAATAAACCCCGTCTGTTTCGGCTTCACCTCGTAGGAAAATGGCGCGGTCTCCAGCGTGATGCCGACGACGTGAATCGAACTCGGCGGCCCCGCCGGATGATACCCGTAGTAAATCGGATCAGGATAGCTGCGCCCGAGCGCGAGCGGCTTCGTGAGTTCAAGTTCCAGAAACTGATCCGCCATGTCGCGGAAGCCGTAAAAGTCGTCCGTGTTCACCGGCACGCGCACGAGGTAGAGCTGTTTGCCGTCCGCGGTCTTCTGCGGCACGCGCGTCACGAGTCCCTTCGCGATCGCGTCCTCGGTGATTTCAAAATCCGTCGCCGCCGGATAGCCCGCCACTGCGCGGAAAAAACGAAACGCGCCTTTCGGCACGGATGTCGGCGACTCGTCCACCCATGCGAGCAGCCACGCATTTTGATAAGTGCGATACGGCACACGGAACGTGAGGGATGCGGGATCGACCTCGAACGCGCCCGGCCATGCGTGCATCGCATTCACATAGCTCGCGTTCGGCCCGCCGCCCATGGTCATACGATAGCGGTAGAGCGAATCGCCGAGATTCACGTCCGACACGCGGGTTTGCGGGACGAGCACGGGCACGTCCTTGATGGTAGTCAGCGCAGCATCCGAATCCGCCACCTGCGCCACCTTCGCGTGGCTGTGATGTGCGAGCGACAGCGGGAGAAAGCGATCATCACCGACCGGCTTCGTGAATTCCGCCGAGAGCACCTGCGCCGACTTGGCGAGCTGCATCGTGACGAATGCGCTCTTCGGGCTGCCCATGCGCGCCTCCGCGACGAGTCGATCATCCAGCCAGATTTGGCGGCTCGTCGCAGTGATCGCGAATCGCAGCACAAACGTCTTCTCCTCGAACGGCACGAGCTTCGCATACGCCGAGCCGATTTCCTTGCGGTCAATTTCATCCCACAGGTTCTTCACCTTCGGGAAGCGCCACGAGTAAGTGAGCGAGCCGGAATTTTTCCCGCGGATCGAATACGTCCGAGTGGACACGACCGTCGTCGCCATCGGTTCGCCCGACGCGTGCGCGGTCACGCTCGCCTTCGTCGCATCGAGCAGGCGAAAGGCAGCCTGCAGCAGCGGCTTGGCGTCCTTGGCCTCGTCGAGCAGTTGAAAGGAAATCGCATCACCCTGCGCGGCGCGGAAGCGGAACGTCACCTCCGCCGGCAGCGCGACTGACGCGGTGGTCTTCAGTTCGAGCGGCACCGTCGGCTTCGCATTACGCACCGCGCCGGGATCGATCTCGCCGCGCACGATGGCCCAGCCCTCAGGCACGGAAGTCGCGCGAAACGCGGGCGGCGCAGCGATGCAAAACGGAACGACCAGGAACGACAGGATGGAGCAGGGGAGCAGTCTCATGGGATGTGCGAAGTAACGATACGCAAGGCGCGGCATTCATAGGGCGGAGCGCCAAATTTCAGCGTCGGAAAACCGCGGGCCGCGGCGACGTGACTTCGCTCTCGCCCGGCCCGCTGATCAAAATTGCCGATCCAAATTCGGGTTCAATCCTGAGCGCAACGTCGCGCAGAAGCCGGCCTCGAAGTGCGGGGGCAGGCGAAGCGCGACACCGCCTCTGCATCGTGTGCGGGACGGATATTCAGTCGTCTGTTCGCATTTCCGCAACAAGGCGGCGTGGCCCTCCGCTTCCCGCCGCACTCCCATCGCGAGCGCCGCTGATCCGCAGCGGAAAAACACACGCGCGCCGCTCACGCGAAACCGCGCAGCAGGCGCAGCAGCCAGTCTGCACCGAGCAGGAGAACGAGCACGATGATGAGCGCGAATCGGTTCCAGAGATCCACGGTCTCGGTGCGCGTGACGGGGACTTTTTCCAGTGCCGCGAGGGATTTCCACGTCGCGGGATTAGCGCGGTCAATGCGCTGCCCG
>JANXZI010000675.1 GCA_025355595.1 Spartobacteria bacterium | reverse complement strand
CCGTCTTGCTGAAAGCAACGATGGAAGGCGTGGTACGTGCGCCTTCGGAGTTTTCGAGCACGACAGGCTCGCCGCCTTCCATGACGGACATGCAGGAGTTCGTGGTGCCGAGGTCAATGCCGAGGATTTTTGCCATAAGGTTGTTTGGGTTGAAAGTGGTTGAATCTGCGAAAAGTGGAGCACGCCCTTGTGCAAGGCGCGAGCCACGGCGAATGACTTTCTTTAAGATGCTTTCCGTGTTGTGGTTGCACGATTTTATTTATCCTTAAGTGTCCTTGTGTGGCGCAACTGTTGGCGCACCTGTCACACCTGAGATGAGCCTCAATGGCGCAGTGGTCGCTTTCGGCTTTTACTGCCCGGTACGACCGCGCTTCTCCGGAAGTCACCGGCCAAGTAGGCGAGGTTCGCAAACCTCAGCTACGTTGCCTCGTCCGGTGCCACCGCACGCGCAGACCGACGCGACATTTTTCTGCGCACCGCATCCAGCAGATCGTTCATCTCGCGAAGCCTCAGCAGCGATGCCACCGCGCAAAATGCCGCAAGCGAAAGCACGATCGTGATCCCGAGCCCGCTCATGCGCAACAGTAGTCCCATCGTCTGCCAGCGTTCGAGCAGCAGCCATTTGCCGCCCCAGCACGCGAGCGCGAGGGCATCGCTCGCGAGGAAAATTTTCGCCAGCGCCACGAGCAGCCTCTTCGTTTCGAGATGCGCGATCTCCCGCCGCATGCACCAGTAGAGCAGGGCGAAATTCGTCAGCGCCACGATGCCCGTGCTCAGCGCGAGTCCGCGGTGCCCGTAGCCGAGTCTCGTGAACCACATGTTGAGCCCGAAATTCACAGCGATCGCGAGGAAGCTGATCATCATCGGCGTCTTCCGTTTGCCGATCGCGTAGAAGGCCGGCGCGAGCACCTTCATCCCGGCGTACGCGGCGAGGCCGAGCGCGTAGTACCGCAGCGCACCGGCGCTCTGCTCGATGTCGTGCCAGGTCACTTTGTTGTACTGGTAGATCACGCTGAGGATCGGCTCGGACAGCATCCAGAGGCCGACGCTCGCCGGCACCGTGAGGAAAAAGACGAGCCGCATACCGCGTGAGAGTCCCTCGCGGAACTCGTCGTGATTTCCCAGCGCCGCGCTGCGCGAAAGATACGGGAGCATAACCGTGCCGATCGCCACGCCGAATATCCCGAGCGGAAGCTGCATCAGCCGGAACGCATTGTTCAGCCACGCGACCGCACCGTCGTCGCAGTGCGTCGCGAAGCTCGTGTTCACCATCACATTCACCTGCACGGCGCTTGCGGCGACGACCGCGGGTGCCATCGTGCGGAGCACCTCCGCCACGCCGGAATCCCGCCAGTGGAAATCCAACCGCGGACGATACCCGATGCGCCGCAGCGACGGGAACTGGATCACGAGTTGCAGAAAGCCGCCGATGAGCGTGCCCCACGCGAGACCGAAGAGCGCGTGCCGACCGAAGCCGTGATCCATCCAGCGCGCGATCGCGAGCCCGCCCGCGATGCTGCCGATGTTGAAGAACGAGGATGCCATCGCCGGCCAGCCGAAGACGTGCTTCGCATTCAGCATCCCCATGACCTGCGCGGCGAGCGAGACCATGAGGATGAATGGGAACATCACCGACGTGAGCTGCGCGGTGAGGCGCGCATCCTCGCCGGTGAAGCCGCCCGCGAGCACGCCGATGAGCTGCGGCGCAAAAATCATCCCGAGCACCGTGATGACGCCCATCACGCAAAGCGTAAGTGTGCCGATGCGGTTCGCCAGACGCCACGCGCTCCCCTCGCCTTCGGTCGCGATTTTTTTCGAGAAGACCGTGATGAACGCCGTGGACAGCGCGCCCTCGGCGAAAAGATCGCGCAGCAAATTCGGCACGCGGAACGCCGTGATGAAATACTGGAGGTTCTTCGTGCCAAAGAGCGCGTTGAACAGTACTTCGCGCGCGAGGCCGAGCAGCCGCGAGCACAGCACCGCCGCGCCGACGATGGCCGTGGCCTTTCCGGTTCGCGGCGGTTTCTCAGCCATTTCCGGCGGCCTTGCGGAGACGGTCGTTGATGGCGATGCCGAGCCCTTCCTCGGGCACGGACTCCGCGACGATCAGGTCCATCCCCGCGGCATCGAGCAGGCGCAGCTTTGCAAAAAGGGAGGCCGCCGCCGCGCGCATGTCGCCATTGCGACTGAGGATCTCGACCGTGCGGAAGCCCTTCGCATCGTCGTCGCTGCACCACGCGAGCAGGCCCAGCTTCTTTTTTGGATCACCGACCGGACGCTCGTTGGGGCGCAGGAATTTCATCGGCGTCTTCGGCGCGTAGTGGCTCTTGAGCTGGCCCGGCGCATTCGGCACCGCGCTGCGATTGGCCACGGCGACGGACTCGGCAAATGGCCGCAGTTGCTCCGCCGTGACCGGCCCGCTGCGCAGGATCCAGAGGTTCTCCTCGCGCAGCGTGACCACCGTGGATTCCACACCGTGCAGCGTCGGCCCGCCGTCCACGATGAGGTGAATTTTTCCGCCAAGCTCCTCCATCACATGCGGCGCACTCGTGGGGCTGATGCGCCCGAAACGGTTCGCGCTCGGCGCGGCGATCGGCTGGCCGAACGCGTGGATCACCGACTGGAAAATCGGATGCGCGCTGATCCGCACGGCGACCGTCGCGAGGCCGCCGGTCACGAGATCGGGGATCAAATCCTTCTTCGGCAACACGAGCGTGAGAGGGCCGGGCCAGAATTTTTTCACGAGCCTATCCACGAGCGGGCGATCTTTTTTCGGGATGTCTGCGACGCCATCGAGCCAGCTCGGGTCCGGAAGATGCACGATCAACGGATCAAATTTCGGCCTGTCCTTCACATTGAAGACACGCAGCACCGCGTCGGGATTCGTCGCCCACGCGCCGAGTCCATACACCGTCTCCGTCGGCAGCGCGACTGGGTAGCCGCCGCTGAGCAGATAGACCGCGGCCTCGACCGCGTCGTCAATTTGCGAGGGTGTGCCGGCCTGTGCGATCTGCGTCTTCATGGTGTGTGCACGAGTGCGGCGCGTGCGGCGCGGACGGTGGCCGCCGCTTCCTCGACCGTCGCACCGAACGCGGTGAGGTGCCCCATCTTGCGTCCCGGTTTCGCAGCGGCCTTGCCGTAGAGATGGATTTTCACGTCGGGAAATGCCGCCGCTGCAGCCCAGTCCGGCTCGCCTGCGGCCCACGCGTCGCCGAGCAAATTTGCCATCGCCGCAGGACGCAGCGACTCGGTGCTGCCGAGCGGCAGGCCGCACACCGCGCGCACCTGCTGCTCAAACTGGCTCGTCACGCTCGCGTCGAAACTGAAGTGCCCGCTGTTGTGCGGACGCGGCGCGAGTTCATTCACGACGATGCCGCCGTCGTGCATCAGGAACATCTCCACCGCGAGCACGCCGGTGAGATCGAGTGCGAGCGCGATGGACCGTGCGAGATCCGCCGCGCGATCCGCGACCGGGGCGGGCAGTCGCGCGGGACAGAGCGTGATGTCGAGGATGTGGTTTGCGTGCTCGTTCTCACACACGGGCCAGGTGGTCATCGAGCCATCGAGTCCGCGCGCGACGATCACGGAGACCTCGCGCTCGAAGGTGATGAACTTTTCCAGCACCGCGGGCTGTCCCTCGAACGGCCGCCACGCCTCCGCGAGATCATCGCCGGGCCGCAGCTTGCGCTGGCCCTTGCCGTCATAGCCGAATGCCGCGGTCTTCAGCACGCCGGGGAGTCCGATTTCCGCAGCCGCACTCGCAAGCTGCGCCGCGCTCTCGATTTTCCGAAATGGCGCGACGGGAATTCCCGCGCCGGCGAGAAATTCCTTTTCGCGCAGCCGATGCTGGCAGATGTGCAGCACTTTTCCCGCGGGCCGCACCGGGCAGTGCGCCGCGGCCCATTCGATGGTGCGCGAGGGCACGTTCTCGAATTCAAACGTGATCACCGCGACGGACTTCGCAAACTCACGCACCGCGGCTTCGTCGTCGTATGAACCGGACGTTTCGAAGTCGGCCACCTGGCCCGTCGGCGTGTCGCTGTCCGGCGAAAACGTGTGGACGCGGTAGCCCATGCGCCTCGCGGCGATCGCAAACATGCGCCCAAGCTGTCCGCTGCCCATCACGCCCAGCGTTGCTCCTGGAAGAATCGCCAGGCCGCTCATGGGAGCTTCTGGGCCTTCACATCGGCAGTCTGCTTCCGGCGGAATGCGATCAGTTTTTTCCGCACCCGCTCGTCGTGCAGCGCGATGATCCCCGCCGCGAGCAGGCCCGCATTTTTCGCCCCCGCCTCGCCGATCGCCAGCGAGCCGACGGGAATTCCCGCGGGCATCTGCGCGATGCTCAGCAGCGAATCGAGCCCCTTCAGCGCGCGGCTCTGCACCGGCACGCCGAGCACCGGCAGGTGCGTGAACGCCGCGACCATCCCCGGCAGATGCGCCGCACCGCCCGCACCCGCGATGATCACGTGGAGGCCACGCCCCGCCGCATCGGTCGCATACTCCGCCATGAGCGCGGGCGTACGATGCGCGGAGACGATGCGCGCCTCGTGGGGAATGCCGAATCGCTCCAGCATTTCCACG
>JANXZI010000649.1 GCA_025355595.1 Spartobacteria bacterium | reverse complement strand
TCGCTGCCGCGGTAGATTTCCGTGTGGCCCTTCTGCCGGCCAAAGCCCTTCACCTCGGTGACGGTCATGCCTTCGACGCCGATTTCGGCGAGCGCTTCCTTCACGTCCTCGAGTTTGAACGGCTTGATGATGGCTTCGATTTTTTTCATGCAGGATCAAGTCGTAAGGATGCCAGCGCGCTTCGGCAAGCATTCCCTCCGACTCTCGCGCAGCGGTCAAAACCACGGCGCGCGGCCCGCACTGAACAGCGCCTTAAAAAACCACCAGAACAGCGCGAGCACCGCGAGGAGAGCGGCGATGCGCCAGAAGGGATGCAGCCCCGGTTTTGCTTTCCACCGCACCTTGCCGTCATCGTCCTCGTACGCCTCGTCGAGCAAATCCACGCCGTCGTACACGTCGGCGTTTTCCTTCCAGCCGGATTCATGGCACGCGCCGCACTCGGGGCACGCGGCGGAGTCTGGCGGGACTTCCGCACTGCACACCGGGCAGACGGGCGGCGAGGGCTTTTGCGGCCTACGCATCGCCTCGTTCGTTGGCGCGGACAAATGCCGCATTCATCCGGTGCCGGGCGCCGAGCGTGGAACGGAGCGGATCATCCGCCTCGTCGCTGAAGCCGTAGTGCAGATGCCGCACCCAGCCCTCGGCGTGCTTGAAGCGCTGCGACTGCTTCCCGAGCGCGCTTGAAAATTCATCCATCGTGCGCAGGTAGCTGTCCATGCCCTGAGTCTTATCGAGCCACTCCTTTTGCGACGCGTGGCACGCCAGCGCCGCGCGCTTTTGCGCATGGACGGACGTGGTGTCCACGAGTGCCTCGGGGAAAACGCTCCGCCGGGTCGGAGTCCGCTGCCCGTGCGGCATCGCGTGATAGACGACGCACGGATCGAGGCACGGCTTGCGCGCGGGCAGCGAGCGGTAGTTCGGCACGCCGCGCGCGAACGTCGCCGTGACCGCGAGTCGTGCGGTGATCATGTGATCTTCCATGTAGTCCTGCAGCGCGTGAGTGAGCACCACGGCCGGCTTCGCAGCACGCACGACAGCGCACACGCGGCGGATATTTTCCTCCGTGTAGAAAATGCCGAGGTCATCGCAAATCGGCGCGTGCCACTTCGCGCCCATGAGCTTCGCCGCCGCCTGCGCCTCGCCGCGCCGCGTGCGCGCGGTCTGCGCCGCGGTCATCACAGTACTGCCGAGGTTGCCGGTGGAAAGATTGCAGCAGTGGATCTCCCACCCCGCATCGCGGAGCAGGAGCAGCGTGCCAGCCATGACAAATTCGATGTCATCGGGATGTGCGGCAATCGCAAGTGCGGAAGGCATGGCGCAAAGACTGAACACGCGCCGCGCTTTTTGCCGAGTGGAAACATCGCCTCGCGCTTGCAGGAATTTGGATCACTCGCTTTATTTTCCGCCCGATGCGCCCAGCGATTTGCAAATGCCCCAACCACACCGGCTGCCTGCTCGGCTACCACGGTGATGACATCGAGATCGCCGGCGACGCCGCGCGCGTCTGCCCCGAGTGCGGCACCGCACTCACGCTCGCACCGCGTCCGCGCAGCGATGCATTTTACCAGATAGTAAATCTCATCGGCCTCGCCGCCGTCGCCGGTGCGATCTGGTTTGCGTGGCCATCCGTCGTGAAGTTGTGGCAAAAGGTCACCACGCCTCCGCCGAAAAACGCGCCCGCGAAGCAGCCGAACTGACCGGCGCGAAGCCTACAGCGACTTGCGCAGATTTAGCCCCGGGATGTCCTCAAAATGCTTGTCCGGCGAGACAAGCACTGCGCCGATGTGCATCGCACAACGCGCGATGATGATGTCCGTGAGCGGACGGTGCCCGCCGGTCGTGCGGTCGAGCACCCACGCCATCTCGGCGACGAGCTGCCACATTTTTGCGTTCGTCGGCACTTCGGGGATGATGTTGAAAAACGCGGTCATCTCGGCCTTCATCCGCGTATTCTTAAATCCGCGGATGACCTCGCCGCGCACCACCCCGCAGTTGAACAGCATCCCGTTTGCGAGATACGGCATCAGCTCCTGGCGGATGTCGTGCCCGGCGCGCAGACGGTCAATATAGACCGCGGAATCCACCAGGATCGGCTCGTCGAAGTCACTCATTGCTCGTCCTTGAAAGTCCGCACTGCGCGCCGGGTTGCGAGCACATCGTAATCCGGATCAATCGCCTCCCTCAAGGATTCGGCAGACCACGGATTGGCCCTGATGCTGTGCATGACGGCCATGCGTTCGCCCTCCGTGAGCGCCCAATCAATGGCTTCCTTTCTTGTCTTGAAGCCCATCGCCTTCATGATGTTTTCCAATTTTTCGTCATCAAGTTCGACTGTGGTTTTCATAATATGGGCATACTTACGGCCATCTCACCCATAGTCAACTTTTTTCTTGCATTATTGTCTCACGGCAAACGGACGTGGCCCCTCCGGACTGGAGGGACTCTCCGCCTACGCACCCATGCCCGCTTCAAAGCTCCCCGCGGCCTGCGGCCAGCAGAGGTTTTCCTTCACGTAGCGGATGCCGTCCGCCGAGCAGAAATCGAGCTCCTTGTGCGCGCTTTCCGCCTCGACGACGAGCGGCGCGGACTTCGTGCCGTGCAGCTTGCAGTAGCGATTTTGGTAGCCGACGTGCAGCAGCAATTCCGCGTAGCGCTGCATATTCAGATCGCCGCTGCCGAGGTCGGTGAACTGCATCGCGCGCTTCGGCCACGTCCACTCCATCGCGCGCAGCGGCAGCCCGCGGCGCACCGTGAAATTCTTGATGTGCGCCGCGTAGATGCGCGATCCCACTTTCAGAAAACGCGTCTCCCAATCCTCGCCCTCCCAGCAGTGCGACGGGTCGGCATTCACGCCGAGCACCTTGTCGTCGTCGCAGATGCTCACGAGCATGTTGAAATCATCCGCCGTGCTCGCCGCCGTGCCGGGATGGATTTCGTGGCAGAGGTAAATGCCGAGCTTGCGCGCGTGGTCGCGGAGCCTCTGCGTCTTCTTCACGAAGCGCTCTTTGCCCTCGGCAAGCAGATCGAACGATCCCTTTTTCGCCGTCGGATCAGGCCCTGCCCAGAAACCCCACGGATAGCCCGTCGCGAGCTCCCAGCCAAACGCGACACCCCAGAACATCGGCATGGACTTCACACCGAGCGCCGCCGCGAGATCCATGAGCTTCAGCAGATACGTCTCGTGCCATTTTTCGATCTTCTCCGGCGAGAGCTTCACGACATCGGCGGGGATGAAAACATGGCCGCTTTTCGTCCCACTCCAGATCGAGGTGTGGACCCAGAACGGGCAGTGCGCCGAGATGCCGTCGAGCCGCATCCCGCGCGATCCGAAGATGTCCTCGATGTCCTTCGCCTTGCGCATTCCGCCCTTCGCGTCCTGCAGCATGTAGTTGCTCGGCTGTGCGCCCTCCGCGCCCGCGGCCTTGGCGTAGTCGAGGAATGCTTCGAGGGACTTGGCGCCGTGCTGCGCGCCTTCGATGGAGGCATGATAAGCGTGGTGTGACATGATGTGGAAAATGTGGGAGTGGTTTTCGAAAGCACACGCCGGATACCGCGCAGCCTGCACCTTTGCAAATCGAAACCGCCTATAGCACCGTGGCACCCAGCATTTGCTGCCAGGGATCAGCATCGGATCGTGTATGGGAACGCGCATCGTTTGGCGTTAAATATTAAGTGTTAAATGTTAGATGTTGAGCCCGCCGCAGGCGCATCGCTGCACGCACCGATTTTTCGCTCCCGCCCCGTCACCCCGCACACGCATTGGTTGACCACCCCTTGCCTCGCGGCTAGATGTCCCGCGTGCTGCTCCGAACTCTCCTCCTCGCTACAAGCCTCTTTGCCGCCACACGCCTCTCGGCGCAGGTGCCGCTCCCGGCCCCTCCGCCGGCCGTTCCGCCGCCCGCCGTGCCTCCGGCAGTCGCGCCCGCGGTACCGATCCCGCCATTTGCAGCGGGCATGCCCGGCGTGCCCGGCGGCGAGCAGACCGTCACGCTCGCGCTGCTGGATACGGACATCAAGGATGTGCTCCTCATGTATGAAAAGTGGACCGGCCGACGGCTCATCTACAGCACGCAGCTCCAGGGCCCGGTCCGGATCTGGATCACCGGCCCGGTTCCGCAGTCCGAGGCGATCAAGATTGTCGAGATGACCCTCCTGCTGAATGGCTTCAACATCGTCCCCACCGAGGAGCCGAAGATCTGGAAGGTGACCGGCACCGGCCAGAGCCCGAAGTCCGTCGGCATCCCGTTTGTGGATCGCGAGGAACTCCTGCCGCCCGGCGAGCAGACGGTGACGTTCCTCTTCAAGCTCGAACACGCGGACCCCACCGAACTCGCAAATACCATTCAGAACGGCATCCTCGGCGCGAACCCGGGCGGCGCATCCAGTGTCACACCGCTGCCGAAGGCGCAGTCGCTGCTGGTCACGGAGAATACGAACATCATCCGCAC
>JANXZI010000646.1 GCA_025355595.1 Spartobacteria bacterium | reverse complement strand
AGTCTGTGCGGTGCGACCCCGCGCGCAAATGGAAAAATGCGGCCTGCCTGCTCTGGGCTACTGCTCAGTGCGCCTTCTCTGCAGTCGGCGCGGCCGGAGTGTCCTCAAAAAGCGCGCGCTGCTCCTCGTCGGAAAGCGCGTAGTCCCATTTCTTGATTTCATCCAGCTTGCCCTGCCACGGATAGCCCACCGCTGACGAGCCGATGAACAGCGGCTTGTCGCTGCCCACCTCGCCATTAGCCACTCCGCCTTCGACAGCGGGCAGGTCGTTGACGCGGATGCTCAGGCGGTCGCCTTTTCTGCACACGACGATGAGCGTCCATTGATTCAGCGGAAGGCCGGATTTCGTCTCCGAAACTTTAGCCAGGGGCTTGCCGCTTTTTCCGATTAGATCCACGTCGTACCGCTCAGTCGGCAGTTGATAGCGCCGAAGCGAGAACTCACCGTCTTTTGCGACAATCTGATCGCCGTCGTAAATAGGCGCGCTGCGCCATGCCCATACCGCGAGCGTGAAATCGCCGGAGAATTGCAAATTCGGGCGGCTCTCGATTTCGAAATGCTTGCCCTCATTCGGGCCTCCGGTGGCCGCGCATTTCCCCATCTTGCCCTCGGCAGACTGTGCGCCCTTCACCGTCAGCGTGTGGCCGTGTCCGCTGTCGTCCGCGCCGAGCTTTGCCGGATCATTGAAGCTCCAATACGCCACCGGCCAGCCTCCGCCAGCGAGCGCCTGCACCCGGATCCCTTTCGTCAAAGCGAGCGGCACGGTCACGTCGCCGAGCACGGTGCTCAGGACGATGGAGCGCGTCTCCGCGGTCGCCTCACTCTGATCCCCGTTGCGGAAAAACAGGGAAAAATTTTCCGCGCCGCTGCTCCGCTCGACGGAGCGCAGCAGGTGCCATTTCACGCTCAACGGGCCGACGTCCGCCTTCCACGCGATGCTGGCACCAGCGGGCGAACCGATCACGCGCGAACCGTCGGTGAGATCCACGGTCAGGCGAACGGTGTTCGCCGGCTCGGGATGCGCCGCCGAATCCGCCGCTGGCGCGGACGCCGCGAGCCGCAGAACGACAATGACGGACAGGGCCATCGCCATTTTCTGAAGAGCGCTGCCGGTTGGGGTGAAAGCGTGCCTGCTCACGCGGCGGAGTCTGTGCGGTGTCCTCCCGTGAACAAATGGAAAAATGCGCGCGCATCTTCGTGACATTTCCGGCACGCCGAATTCACCGGTGCGCCGTTGCGTCGCCCGCAGGAAAAGTTCAGCGTGCGCTCCGAACCCGATGGCTTCCCGAACGAGAAACCGTCCGCGGCCCGCTGGTCTGACGCCTGCTCTCCCCTTTCCTCTTCCCATGAAAAAGCGCGACTCATCCGCCACGCACGCGACGAAGCCCGCCCGGTCCGGCACGGCGCTGCTCAATTCCATCGTGAAGCACGCCTACCGCCGCCACACGCGCGGACGCGTCGCGCTCCTGGCGGTGGCCTCGTGCCTCGGAAACTGACCGGGGTGACTGTTCCGCACTTCCCTTCCCCGCGCGGGGCGCTAAACGTTGCGCCATGAAACTTGGCTTCATCGGCGGCGGCAAAATGGCTGCGGCCCTCATCAAAGGCGTCCTCAAGTCCGGTCTCTGCACCGCGGCCGACATCACCGTGAACGACGTTCACGCTCCCACGGCGGAAAAATTGCGCGGCGAAACCGGCGTGACCGTCGTCGCATCGAACGCCGAGGTCGTGGGTGCGAGCGAAGTCATCGTCCTCGCGGTGAAGCCCGGCGATGCGCTCGCCGCGCTCCAGGGCATCACCGCGCAGCAGATGGAATCCTCGATGCGTTGGGCATGGCAAAGCAGCGGCGGCGACAAGGGAAGCAAACTCCTGATCTCGATCGTCGCGGGCCTTTCCATCGCAAGCCTCGAAAAGGCGGCCGCGGAAAAACTGCGCATCATCCGCGTGATGCCAAATACTCCGGCGCTCGTGCTCGCGGGAGCGTCCGGCTTTGCCGTCGGCACGCTCGCGACGGATGCCGACGCGGACTTCGCGCAGAAACTTTTCGGCTGCGTCGGCGTCGCGTATCGCGTGAAGGAAACCCTGCTCGATGCCGTCACGGGACTCAGCGGCAGCGGCCCCGCGTATGTTTACACCATCATCGAGGCGCTCGCCGACGGCGGCGTGCTCATGGGACTCCCGCGCGATCTCGCGCTGCAACTCGCGGCCAAGACCGTCGCGGGCGCGGCGGAGATGGTCATGCAGACCGGGATGCACCCCGCCACCTTGCGCGACCAAGTGGCCAGCCCCGGCGGAACGACCATCGCGGGCATCGAGGCCCTTGAAGCAGGCGGCCTGCGCGCCGCGCTCATCGCCGCCGTGCGCGCCGCATCCGAGCGCTCCGTTGCCCTCGGCTCGGCAAAATGAAACGCGCCGCCTGCGTCTGCGCAGTCTCCCTGACTGGGCTCGTAATTTCCCATGCCGCGCAGCCAATCCCGAAGGCCGTGCCCGCGAGACCCACGCATCCGCTCGCGACGCCAGTGCCGATGCTCACGCAGGAGCACCAGACCGCGCAGCAACTCTACGCGGTCGCGCTGAAGGATTTTTCCACGGGCAATCTGGAGTCGGCGAAAATCGGCTTCCAAAAAGTGCTCGCCATCTCCGCGGAAAATCCCCCGGCGCTGATCAATCTCGCGCTCATCGCGCAGCGCCAGGAGCACGGCGAGGACGCCGACAAATTCCTGCGCCGCGTGATCCAGAAAGACACCGCCAACGCGACCGCGTGGCTGTTGCTCGGCATCGGAGCCTACGAGCGCAACGAACTGGAGGCCGCGCACGCCATCTCGCGCAGGCCGTTCTCCACGCCCCGCAGGACGCCCGCGCGCACCAGTACCTCGGCGCGACCTTCGCCCGGCGCGGCTGGTACAGCGCCGGCGAGGAGGAGCTTCGCCGCGCCCTCGATCTCGATCCGAAATCCGCCGACGCCCACTACAATCTCGCGACCATCTACATGGAGCGCGTCCCACCCGCGGTGGAACTCGCAAGACGCCACTACGTCCGCTCCCTCGAACTCGGCGCACCGCCCGACGAGAAGCTCGCCGATCGGATCGGCCGGTGAGCACCGGAGGCGGCATCAGTCGGATTCTCCGCCGTCCCTCCCCATCCCACGACTATCTGTTTTTTCCTCATCTGTCTGTCCCTCGTCCCGCCAGCGCATCCGTCGCCGAGATGCGGCGGGGGTTGGGCTTTGCCCCGTTGCCTGTCAAGAATTGCTGCCTGACCCTATCTCCTATCTTCTCTATCTTCTTTTTCGTGGTCGGCCCGTTGGCGGAGGGTGCGGGATCGAACGGCTCTTGAGGAACTGAAGGTGTGATATCCGGTTAGGGTTCGCCGACATTTGGAGCCGGCACAGACTCGGCCGCGGGGCTGGGTAGTTCTGCGGAAGGTAAAGTGGGTGGAATTGGCTCTTCGGGCGGCGGCAACTGCGTTGGCGGACCTTCGACTGGAACGGGTTTCCCGACTTGTGAACCCGGAACGGATTCTGCCGCAGGACTGATGGGGTCGCCGCCAAAACTTTCCGGAGACCGTGGCGTGGGTGGCACACCGTCTGGCGGCAGTTGAGTTGATGGTACGGGTTCGCCGATTGCGGGAGCCCGCGCGGTCGAAGCCACTCCATCCGCTCCTTCGGCAGTCCTGAGCACCACGCCCCCTCCGCCTTCGCCGGCTGCGACCGCACCGCCTTCGCCGGCCGCGACCACACCGCCTTCGCCGGCTGCGACCGCACCGCCTTCACCGGCTGCGACCACACCGCCTTCACCGGCTGCGACCACACCGCCTTCGCCCGCTGCGATCACACCGCCTTCCGCCGCGACCACACCGCCCTCCGCCGCGACCACACCGCCCTCCGCCAGCGCACCGCCTCCGCCGCCGACTGCGACCGTCGCGGCGATGACATCGGCATGGCCGGCCAGATTGCCGGTAAATTCGGCGACACGCCCCTCTTTCCTAGCCTGCACAGCGTCTTTGCCGAGGCGCTCGCCAATCGCTGAACCACTGCCGATCGGATCGGTGGCGAGTTTGCCGATACCGGCCAGCGTATCGGCCTTCTCGCCCGCGATCTTCAGGGCCTCCGCTTCCTTATCGTCAGCGTCGGCAATCCGCAACCCGGCCTTCACGAGCTGGACGGGCGGCAATATGTTCAAAAGGCCAATCGATCCGCTCGCCCTGCCTTTTTCCCTGCCCTTTTCGAAGTCGGCGATCGCCTGCTCGGTCGCCTTGATTTGCTGCGCAGTCTCAGGTGAGACCCCGGCAGCGGACAGCGCCGAGTCCTGCGCGGATTGGAGCGACCCCGTGAGCGACGCTTCCGCGTCGCTTTTTTTCTGAAGCGCCTGATCGAAAGTGACCCCCAAAGCGCTCAGCCAATTGTCCTGTTCAGCTTTCATATTTTTCTTTCTATGTTTGGTCGGTTCGTGACCGCTCACACGGCGATGGACTGGGCCATCTGCGTGAGCGTGTCAGTGATTGTTTTCTGAAAGTGTTTAACGAAATGGATACTGCCAGGAATTTGCCATTCACCGCGCCGCGCTGGAAACGGGCCGGGCGTCGAGTGGTGCCGGGGAGTGAGAGGGTCTGGAAGGGCTGGCCATCAAACCCGTTCACGACGGGGAAAACCGGGTGCTGAAAGACTGATCGGTGGCTTCAATCGTCAGCGTGCCGGAACGGGTGTCCACCACCTTGCTGTTCAAGATCAAAGCCATCCGGACGGTGAAAACGCCCGCAGCCAACGCCATCGTCACCGAGGTTTGCGAGGAGCCGCCTGGCTGGAGTGCGGCGCTGCTGGGCGCGGCGAACTTGCCTTCGATGGACGAACCTCCGCTGTCAAACACGTTCACCAGGCCCTGACCAAAACCGGCGCTGATCGCATCCGGGCCGTTATTCTGGAAGAAGTTGCTGATCTTCACGGCATTTCCCACCAGATCGATGGTGATGTCGCCGGCCCAAGCCAGCTTGATGGCATCCGAGTCTTCCGGGACGATTGGCGTTGTGGGGGCTCTCTTACCCGGCAGGAAACTGGTGCCAAAAGACTGGTCGGTGACCGTGACTGTCAGCGCGCCAATCCGGCTGTCCACGGACTTCTGGTTGACGAGCAAATCCAGCCTGATGTTAAAAACGCCTGCCGGGAGCGACACGACGGTGGAAGTGAAAGACGTCGCGCCGGGGTCGAGATCCGCACTGCTTGGCGCGGTAAATTTTCCCTCGATTTGGGAACCCCGGCTGTCTTGGACACTCAGCAAGCCTTGCCCGAAGCCCGCTGCAACGGCCTCCGGCCCGTTGTTCGTGAATGAATTGCCGATCTGGACCGATTTGCCCACCGTTGAAATATCGATCTCGCCAGCCCAACCAAGATCGATCACCGGCGAGTCGCTTGCGTCGGCATCCCGGGGCGTCTCATTTGTCCTGGCCCCCACGGACGCAGCACCCCCTTCTTCCGCATTCGAGGCCGGATCGGCCGAGTCCGGCGCTGAAGGTTCAGCATCGTCTTCTCGGTTGAACGCTGCGGGAAACCTACTCACTTCGACCCCGATGCCGGCAAGCCAGTCGTCATGTTCTCTGGGCATGATTCAAAAAGGTTTGATTTGCGATGAGGCTGCCTCGCAGTGAGCCAGAAACCTTTGCTCCTTTGAGAGCGCCCGGTTCACGGAAGAGTCATTCATGCGCCGACCAGTCATGAAATATATTCTCAGTCTCCAAAGCCACCAATCAAGGTCTAAATCGCTGCGAAAGCGCCCGCTGCAGAGATGCTGTGGCGATGCGTGCGACGAGGAGGAAAAGAGAGGCGGAACTCCTCCGCAATCACCCCTCCTGCCCGGCTGGATCGAAGTGCATCGGCCCCGCCAGATCCCCGCCCGTATCGCCGCCGCACGTCTCGATCTGGGCGAGACAGAAGCTCCCGCTCTCGCGCTGGAACATCACGCTGACATCGTGCTGATGGATGAACGTCTTGGCCGGCGCGCCGCGCGGGAACTTGGCCTGAGGGCCACCGGCCTGCTCGGCTGCCTTCTTCGCGCCAAGGATGCCCGGCTTCTCGATGCCATCTCCCCTGTGATTTCCGAGCTGGAGGAGCTTGGCCGCGTTGCCTGTCAAGAATTGCTGCCTGACCCCTATTTCCCCAGAAAAAATCATCCTATTTCGCTCTTAACTAAGTGCCATTCCAGTCTGTCCCTTCTTCCACTTCAATCATCAGCCCATCCGTCGCCCTGGAGACGAGACCATTGAAAAACTGCATCGTTATTTGGACTCGCGCAATTTCTGCAGCAGGTGTTTGTCAAAACGCACCAGATACTGGTCATCGGATTCGCCTGGTCGCTTAAGGAGTGTCGTCCCTTCATTTTCCATTTCTTCCGGCCTAATCCTTACGGCCTTGGGCAGGG